>JAZQLB010000305.1:0-11564 GCA_045542475.1 Lachnospiraceae bacterium
AGGCTTAATTCAAATGTATCTGTTACATCGAACATTTCTTCTTACCTCCTCTTATGCATTCTTCATTTCTGGTGGTGGCACAGGAGCATCATCTTCCTTCTTTCCCAGTGTCACCTTTAAGTCAGTAACCTTTACGTTATACTGGTCCTCATATAACTCTATTAGGGTGTTTATTAAGCTCATTGGATTAGGTTTTTCTCCTATTATCATAGTTACATCCCTCCTTTGTTAAAGCTTATGCTTTACTGGTTGTACTTGTTGACTTGTTTACACTCTGTTTTGGTGTTATAATCTCCTTACAGTTTCCTGCCAGAACCGAGTAATTATAAAAGGAGATTTATCTTATGAGCTACACCACCCTCTCTCGTAAAACTGTTGTCTGCCCTATGTGGAATGAAGAAATCACTCTTTGCGGCAAATACCTTATATCCGAAGAAAAAGGACACGAATACGAAGCCCGCTTTCTATATGCAACATGTCCAGTTATTGAAAATCTCCGTTTACCTCGTGCTAAAAAAGACCCTAAATACGAATGCTTCCCATTTTGCCATCATCAACCATGTGAATTATTAGAGGACTTCAAGCCTGTTCTTGACCTTCGCAAAGGTTATTCACAATAATGTTTCTTCTCTCGATAACAAATTCGAAAGCTTCCATGCTGTGCAGTTTTAAATCCAGTTGCTCTGCCAGATGTATGGAAGCTTCTTTATTGCCTCGCTTCATTGCATCCTTCAAACACAACACATCAACTCTTGCATCATGTACCATCTGCTCCAGTTCCGAAATATTGGTAATCCGTTCTGATTCCACTATGCTCTTCACCTACTCACCACCTCTCCTATATATCTGGTTCTGCTTCTACTAGCCACTTGTTTACATTCATATTTAGTGTTATAATCTCCTTATACCATTACTTCAAAGGAGGAATTATATATGTCTGAATCAACAACTAATATCTCTCTTGCTAAAGTTCCTGATTCTCTTGACAAAGCTGCTGAAGGACTACTTGTAAAACCTGCAACAACTCTTGGTAATACTATTTCTAGTATTTTTGATTTGGTATTTGGTGCTTTGCCATATCTCGCTGAAAAACAAAAGCTAAAATATGAACATAAACTGTCTGCCTACAAAACCAAACTTGAAAATGCTATTGATAAAATTCCAGTTGAAAATAAAGCTGAACCCAATCTCCAAGTTGCCGGACAGGCTATTGAGGATTCAAAATTCTGTATAGAAACAGATGAGCTTATTACAATGTTCATAAAATTAATATCATCATCTTTAAATAAGAATACTCAGAGCGATGTTCATCCTTCTTTTTCGCAAATAATTAAACAAATGACTCCTCTGGATGCTTATGTTTTAATGGATTTTAAAAAATATCCAGAATTGCCTATATGTAATTACAAACTTTGTTTTCCTGATAATACTTTTACTACTCTTTCTCATAATGTTTTTATGAATTACTCAGGCGAGTATCTTTCCAAAAATTTAAATGCACTATGTATATCTATTGCATCATTGTGTCGTCTAGGTCTACTTGAAATTACTTGGAATTATTTCAGTTCTAACGACTCCAGTTATGACATATTTTTTCATAATAATTTTTATGATGAACTAAAGAACACTTATGAACATAATGGTGCCAAGATTGATATCACCAAAGGTAAGATTTACTTGACACATCTAGGAATGGCTTTTTGTTCTACATGCATTCCGGATAACTTCAACTGATTCCTCTTCATACTTCTTAGCAAGTTCTTCTATATAGCCATCAGCTGTCTCTAGGCATCTGGTGGCTATTGCTTTGCCTATGACATATGATGTTATTGCCGAAGTAATAACTGATATCACAATGACATCTATTGCTGAAATCACTTTCTCACCTCCTATGTATCTGGTTTCACATTTTTCAACTTTAAGTTGAATTTAATGGCAAAAAAATATTATCTACAGGAAATTTACATATCCTGCAATACATTTCCAGCTGAGCTGGCTTAGGTATATTTTTACCATTTTCCCAATTTACAATAGTCTGCTTTGATAAATGCATTTCACGAGCTACATCAACTTGCGTAAGTCCTGCATTTACTCTTGCCGCTGCCAAACTAATCTTTATTTCTTCCACACTTTTCTCCTTTCAACAATATTTTCTTCCTTACACATGCATTATATATCAACTTAAAGTTGATGTCAATACTAAAAGTTGATTTTTTTATTTTTTTGTATTGTATTTATTCAACTTTTGTTTTATAATGTACTCAAACATAATTAAGTAAAGGTGGTGTGCTACAATGTCTGAACAAGAATTCAATAAAATTTTTGCTGCTAACCTCAGATTTTATCTCGAAGAACATAATATGACACAAGCTGAATTAGCACAAAGACTTAATGTAAGTGCTCAGTCAGTCACCAACTGGTGCAAAGCTGTAAAATCACCTCGCATGGATAAAGTTGATGCCATGTGTACCATTTTTAATTGCAGACGTTCTGATTTAATGGAACACAAAACCTTAGAAGAGCGAAATAGTTATACAGCTTACTACCTTAACGATGAAACCAGAGAGATAGCTCAAGAGATATTTGAGAACAAAGAGCTTCGTTCTCTCTTCGATGTAGCAAGAGACCTTTCACCAGAACGTCTCAAGGCTCATGTTGATTTTATTAAGAGCCTTAAAGCTCAAGAAACTAATAATGATAATGAGGGATGCTAATTGAATAATCCATTACTTACTGAAGCTATTGGAGTCTATTTTATCAATATGGATGTCGGTGTGCATGAACAAGTGGTTAAGAATGAGGATGACAGCTATACTATCTTTATCAATGCCAAACTCAATCGTGATTCGCAAATGGCTGCTTACCATCATGCACTAATGCACATTCTTAATGATGATTTTAATAAAACTGATGTAGATTCCATAGAAGCCAATGCGCATGTATAATTTTTTTATTCTACGCATTTATTTGCGTACCTATCTATTTCGATACCTATTTAACTTTTTATCTATTTATATTTAAAAATCTGTTTTCTTAGTGCTATAGCACTTTGAGATAAAAACTAACGAAAAGAGGTAATTTATTATGGCATTAATTAATTGTACCGAATGTGGCAGAGAAGTTTCTGACAAAGCAGCTAGTTGTCCTACTTGTGGAGCACCTATAAATACTATGAACACAAAGAAATTCTGTAAACATTGTGCTTCCCCTATTGATAAAGAATGTATAGTCTGCCCTAGATGTGGAAAACAGGTTGAAAACCTTGCAAGCAACAACGATAGAAATATTATTATAAATAATGTCTCTTCGGCTTCTGCATCAGCAGCTGTCACTTATGCACCTACTTATTACGGCAGAGCTATTAACAAATGGATATCTTTAGCACTCTGCATTTTCACTATTTGCGGTCATAAATTCTATGAAGGTAAAATCGGAATGGGCATTTTATATATTTGTACTGTAGGATTATTTGGTATTGGGTGGATTGTTGATATTATCACTATTCTTTTAAAACCCAATCCTTATTACGTATAATAAAAAGAGCACCCGTCAGTCTCAGGATGCCCATATGACAATATTATCTATAAAAACATTAACATGGAGGTTATATGAATACAATAAAAGATAAGTTAATCGAAAAATCAAAAGAAGCTTTCTGTATGGCTATTGAGCTATATAACAAGCCAACTATTAAATATCGTGTAGAAGGCTTTGCACTATTTATATGTAACGCTTGGGAACTAATGTTAAAAGCACATATGATTAATGCTTTCGGTGAAAAAAGCATATACTACAAAGATAACCCGGAACGAACATTATCTTTAGAGAACTGTATTCAGAAAGTTTTTACTAACAACAAAGACCCTCTACGAATTAATTTGGAAAAAATTGTTGAATTAAGAAATACCAGCACTCATTTTATAACAGAAGAATATGAAATGGTATATGTGCCACTATTTCAATCATGTGTGCTAAATTATAACGAAAAAATGATGTCTTTTCATAATGTTGATATGACAACCATCGTTCCTCAAAACTTTTTAACATTGTCTATCAGTATGAAGGCTCTAAATGAATCTGAAATAATAGCAAAGTATCCGGAAGAAATCGCCAACAAGCTTTTGGTCGCTAATGATTCCATTGCAGATATGATTACATCTAATAATGACAAATTTGCTATTAGGATTGAACATCATCATTTCATAACAAAGGATAAGGCAAAAGCTACATCATTTGTAGGTATTGATAATACTGCGGATGCAAAAGTAAAAATTGTAAAAGAATTAAAAGACCCTAATATAACACATAAATATAGTACCAAAAGCTGTGTTACTGAAATTGGTGCCCGGTTAAGCAGACTTGGAATCACACTAAAGTACGAAGATGAGGCAAAACGTTTTAATACATATCATTTCAATCTGTTCTGTAAGTATTATGGAATAAAGGATAATCCAAAATTCTGTTACCAGCATCAACTGACTCACACATATGGCTACAGTATACAGACTATAGATTTTATTGTTGAAGAAATAAAAAAAGACCCTGATAACATCATTCAGAATCTCAAAGATTATTTGGCAAAAAAATAAGCTAACCCCAGGGGCAAAGGAATTCTCAGTCTTGCGACCTACTCCCATTCGGGAACCCAGCCTTATCCTTCACGAGTTAACTTATTTGTATTATAGCATATGTAATACAAATGTCAATTATGTATTTAAATAAAAAATTAAGGCTCCCTGCGCTAACAAGGAGCCCCATATATAATATACAGACATGGTCCATATATCACTTAAGCAATGATATTCTACCGCAAAATGGACCTGTTTGCATAGGTCTATTTTTGTACCCTTTTTTGTAAAATTGTCATAGCAAGATTGGAGGTTAGGTATGAGTATCAAAAACAAAAAGATTCGATGTGCCATATACGACAGAGTCTCTACAGATATACAGGTTGCTGAGGGTCTGTCATTAGAAGCCCAGGAAGCTGCATTGATTAACTATGCCAAAGCCCATAATTATGAGATTGTCGGTATATACACGGATGAAGGTATTACGGCCAGAAAGAAGATGCAGAACCGTAAAGAACTGCTACGCCTGCTAAGTGATGTGCAGCAGGATAAGATTGACTTAATATTAGTTACTAAACTCGACCGTTGGTTCCGTAACATCAAGGACTACCACAATACTCAGGCTATCTTGGAAGCTCATAACTGTAACTGGAAGACAATCTATGAGGACTACGACACCAGTACTGCTAATGGTCGTTTTGCCATCAATATAATGCTATCTGTTAACGAGAACGAATGTGACCGAGACTCTGACCGTATCAAAGAAGTATTCAAGTATAAAGTAGCTAATGGGGAATGGCTTGGTGGCCGTCCACCTTTTGGATATATGCGTAACTCAGAACAGCGCCTTATTAAGAACCCTGAGACCAGCGCCTATGTTGAAGATATGTTCCGCCACTACTTTGTCTGCATGAGCAAGTCTCAGACAGTCAAATATATGCTGGCCAAGTATGGTGATGCCGTTCCTGCCGGGAGCAACCTTGCTAAGATGTTCACCAAAGAGATATATGCCGGTATGAGGAATGGTGTACAGATATGCGAGCCATATATTACCCTTCAGGAATTCCGATTGATACAACAGACTTCTGATTCCAGAAAGTATGCAGCCACTAATGAGCCTTTTCTCTTTTCAGGTATATTATTATGCCCCCACTGCAAAAACAAGCTCACCGCCTCTGTTTCCGTCAAGAAAAAGCCGTATGGAACATATCACTATAAGACTTATCAGTGCCATTCCAAGTGGATTGAGAACCACCCACGGCCATGCAAGAACGAAAATGTTATAGAGACTTACCTTTTCGACAATATTAGTAGAGAACTTGAAGCTCAGCTTGAGTTCCATAGTAAAAATAAGGTCATTCCTCTAATCGATGCAGATAAACTTAAGAAGGAACTGCAACGCCTGAATCTCATGTATCAAAAGGGAAGAATTGAGGATGATTATTACGATAGTGAATATAAGAGAATCACAGAATTAATTAACTCATATAGTGAGATGGATAACGAGCTGTTACCAGAACTTATTAAGAATTTCTCCGGCGATTGGAAAGAGTTATATAACGTGCTCGATTATGATCATAAGAAAGCCTTTTGGAAAAGGCATCTGAATACTATATATATTGACCCGAATACCCACGAATTATGCGGTATTAAGTTCAATGGGCTTTAGTGTTTTTTGTTGGTGTATTTTCTATCACTAATCAGTTGAATTTGAGCCCAATGCTACTGCTCTTGAGCTTGAGGGCGAGGGTTATGTAGTTGCCAGCCTTGGTGTAGACAGCGGCTACGTGCCTTATACAGCTTACTGTGCAAAATTAAGCTATATGGAAGAAAATCCTAAGGTCATTCAGGGCTTCACAAATGCAATCCAAAAAGGTCTTGAATATGTAAATACCCACACTGCCGAGGAAATTGCCAAGGTTATCGCCCCTCAGTTTCCTGATACTGATGAAGCAACCATTGCAATAATTGTAGAACGCTACAAAGCACAGGATACATGGAAAAATGATACCATTTTTGAAGAATCAAGCTTCACTCTGCTTCAGGATATTTTATTTGAAGCCGGTGTTATTGACAAGTATGCTCCTTATAGTGAATTAGTTGATACAACCTACTCTAAAAAAGCTGCTGAATAAAATAAATAGTCTGATATGGCATAGAATATGGTAACACATTCATATGACATATCAGACTAATTTTATTAATCTTACTCATTAATCTCTATGAAGCAATACTGATTACAAGCCCTTAAACTGTTCGTATATTTCCATCTCCTGTTTCTTAATCTGAAGATATGTCCCCATAATCTGATTCCTCTTAGCTTCAAAATCAGTAATAATTTTATTCATATTGCGAATGGCAACTCCTACAACCTTGCTACACAATCTGCCTTCCTCCACCTCTTCCTGAAGAATGCTGATTATATTTCCCATTTCATAGGAATCCTTATAGCTTCTTTTCCCGTAAAGAGCACTTATTATATCAGCCACAGCCACTATTCTCTGGTTCAGATTAAGCTCCTCACTGCCTATTCCTGCCGGATAACCGCTTCCATCCAGTTTCTCATGATGACGGATTGCAATAAGTCTTACATCTTCGCTTACCAGACCTGTAAGAATCTTGTCCGATACTCTTACATGTGCCCTCATAATCTCCATTTCCTTATCATTAAGTCTTCTTGGAGCCTCTAAAATATTAATAGGAATTGCAATCTTGCCAATATCGTGAAGCAATGCCCCATAAAACAGATTATATTTATCCTGTGATGACAGCTTCATTATATCTGCCAATGATTGTGCAAATGAGGTTGTGGCAAGAGTATGTAATACCGTGCACTCACTTCTGAAATCATTAATATAAATAAGCATATGCAGAAACTTTCTTTTATACTCCTCTGAAAAGCCTGCCTTTGAAATAATATCATCAAGCTCCTTCTGATAATCTGAGGTCTTAAGATTATTAAGAATATTGTACTTTTCATCAGCCTTCTTAAATAATTCAAGTGCTGCACCTGAATATGTTATATTATAATTCTTCTTAATATAATCTTCCTCAAAAATTCCCGGCATACTCATAATTGCATCCATCTTATCTGCAAGAAAAAGATATTCCGCAATCTTCATATACTTACTGTCAATAGCACCATGCTTATTATACGGTAAATGATGATATAATATAATCTCAGCCTTATCCTCAAGCGGAGACAAATATTTTAAAAATAAAAAACCAAATATTGAATGAGGCCATACGTCCTCCTTCTCATAAAATGCCAGCTTCTCTCTATATTCAATTTTACACAATCCAATATCGTGAAGCATGGTAAGCATTATATAATCAGCCAGCTCCGCATTACTATACCAGCCGTCCGTCTGTAACATCTTACATAGAATATACGCAGTACGCTCCCCATGATTCATCATAGGCTTATTTAAAATAGAACCCGTTGTCTTAAGAATATCATATACATCCTTACTACTGATTACTGTCATGATACTCCTCCCGTCTGAAAATATCATAAGTCTTTTTTTATTGTAACTTTTTCCAATAAGTTTTTCAACTTTTTATACACTAAAAAATCATAAATTTTTATAAAGAATTGCCAAATGATTTGAATTACTGATAATTGTGATGTATAATCAAGCTTGCGGATGTGGGCCATCCGCATAATTACCATATTTGAAAGGATTTTATCATGAACTACGATATTGCAACTGAATTATCAGGAATATATGATTTAACACAAAGTATTCCTAATCTTACTACCTTTTGTATTGCCGCATCCGGCATACTTATCTTAATTGTAGGAATATATCTTATACTTACCACAAAGAAGAATGTGGGCTTTCACTTTTTACCACTTGTATATGGTCTGACCGCATATTTTTTATTCTACACCCTGATAGGCGGAATGGTTACCACTATTATCTCAAAACTGATACCTGCAAATGCAGATAGAACAACTATGGCAATTGCCATTCTTCTTTCCACACTTGCAACCGCTGCCAGTCTCAGCCTTGGTCGTTTTGGAGCAATGTGGTTTATAAAAAAATTCTACTCAGATTATGGCGATGCATATGGAATAGGTCTCGGTGTTGGTCTTACAGAGGGTGTTATAACTGCCATAACAATTTTCTTTAACTACAATTTATGCCTTACTATTAATCAGCTGGGACTTGCAGAGGTTGCTAATTCATATTCTTCTGTCGAAGAGGCAGCTACCCAGATAGAAGCACTTATGATTTTCTATGATACTCCTTCATATCACTATCTGATAGCAGGAGCTGAGACAATTATGATGATGGTATTCCATACAATGATTTCAGTATTATTCTATGGAGTATATAATAATTACTTAAAGAAAACTCATGTGCTTGCCATTATCGGCTTGTATACACTTATCATGGTTCCATCTGCCTTTACAGGAATTGATTTCATGTTTAACAGAGTAAGCTGCTTTGTGGCTGAGCTGCTTATAATTGTGGCTTGTGTAATATACTTCCTTCGTGTGCATAACACATACTTTAAGAATGCCAAGCCAATTGTGTCAGCTTCTAAAAAGGCAAAGAATCAGCCTGCTAAGATGCCTGATTTCAATAAGAATGTGAATAAGGACTTATAATCCGTCAGTAAGAAAAACTTCCCACAAACATGAAAAATGGGACTGCATACACAGTCCCATTCCCATAATCCCGTTAGTTAAGTACAAATATTGCTTTTTTATATATCGTTTTTTTATGTTATATATTAAAAAGGCACACTGTAAAACATCGTTGATTATAATTTTGTTACGTTTGTTGCCTGTGGTCCCTTAGCGCCATCTACAACGTCGAACTCTACTGCCTGGCCCTCTTCAAGAGACTTGAAGCCTTCCATGTTAAGTCCTGAGTAGTGTACGAATACGTCCTTGCCGTTCTCATCTGAGATGAAACCATAGCCCTTAGAATTGTTGAACCACTTAACTGTACCTTTGCTCATTGCGATACCTCCAAAAAAATAAAAAAATAGAAAATGTCATAGTATATTGTATAAACATCTACAACATAAAATAAGAATAACACAGAAAATAGTCCATGTCAACTAATTACAATGAAAAAAGTACCAATTATCGTTTTGCTTTTTGTAATATTTTTTTCAATTCTTCCACATCAAAGCTGTATTTCTCATTACAGAAATGACACTTTAGTTCCACCGGATTACCTTCTTCAATCATTGCCTGTAATTCCTTCTTACCAACACTAATTAATGCCTTCTCCACACGGCTCTTTGAGCAGTTACAGCCAAAGCTTGTTTCAATTATATCATTAATATCCAAGCCAAACTCACCAAGAAGCTCCTCTAAAATATCCTCAGGTGTCATGCCCTTCTCAAGCATGGCTGTTATGGAATTAATGGACTTAATCTTATTCTCTAATTTCTCAAGTATAGCATCATCTGCAAAAGGCATAGCCTGAATAATAAAACCACCAGCCTGCTTAACGGTATTATCATGATTCATAAGCACACCAAGAGCTATGGCAGATGGCACCTGCTCACTTGTGGCATAGTAATAGGTTAAATCCTCTGCAATTTCACTTGTAATAAGCTCACAGCTTCCACTATATGGCTCCTTTAAGCCAATGTCCTTAATAACCGTAAGCACACCAACACCTATAGCACCGCCAACATCCAGTTTCCCCTTGCTGCTGGGAGGAAGCATTACCTCCGGATTTTTAACATAACCCTTTACCTCTGCCTTAGAATTAGCAGTTACCAAAATTCCGCCAATTGGACCGGCTCCATCGATTTTCAGAGTTAATAAATCGCTGTCATTCTTCATCATTGAGCCCATCATGGCTCCTGCTGTTAAAAGACGACCTAATGCCGCTGTTGCAACCGGCGATGTCTCATGACGAACACGCGCCTCCTCAACAAGATTTCTTGAATATATGGCAAACGCTCTAAGCTGACTGTTTGCCGCTGTTGCTCTAATAATATAATCCTTCATTATTTTGTAATTCCTTTCATAATATAATAATCTCTTTCATCCCTGCGAATACATTCTACAATACTAAGCCCTGTCTTCGCCGCCAATACCTCTATCTGTCTTCTTGTATAGCAGCGCTGCACATGGTGCTCCGTGAAGCTCTTATATATATTTAAAAAGCTTCTTTTATAAAAGGTTATATCATATCGGTTAATACGCTTTTTCTCATCATATTCATTTTCCCAGATATAACTGCAATTCTTCCTTCTGTCAGCGAATATTCCATCACCTAAAACATCTCTATAGAACTCCTCATGCTTCATATCAAACAGAAATATTCCGTCAGCTTTAAGCTCTCTCGCAACCGCCTTAAAGGTCAGCTCTAAATCATCCCTTGACACAAGATAATTCATGGAATCACACAAACTGATAACGCAGTCATACTGCTTACCACTATTATAAGGCACTCTCATATCCCATTTCTCAACCGCAAAATTCGGAAGCTTCTTTGCAACCGCCAGCTTAACCATATCCGCCGATAAATCAATGCCCTCTACCATATAGCCGGCTTTACACAGATACCTTGACATATTTCCGGTTCCACAGCCAAGCTCTAAAATATTAGTCATCTCACCATTCCTTATTGCCTCAAAACCATATTCCTCAAGCTTATCAATTACAAATTTTGCCCACTCATCATAGGGAATCGTATCCATAAATTCGTCATACAGATATGCAAATTTCTTATATGCCATGGTGCCGCCTCCTTGTGATTATACTCAATTACTTTATCAATTTTTGATTGAAAATGCAATAGTGGATATAAGCTGTCTGCCTACTACTTTGCCAAATAGGCATGGTAGCAGATACCTTCAGCTTTCACCAATAATTTCATGCAAAAACAGTCAATATTTCTTCATAATTTGTCATTGTAATTTGTGGCAGAAAAATATATACTTATTTTGCTACGAAAGATTCGAGTGTCAAAAGAACCTTTGGTGCATTGTGTCATATTATGTATGGATATTCAAACC
>JAZQLB010000306.1:0-3263 GCA_045542475.1 Lachnospiraceae bacterium
TTCATTATTCCATTATCCTTCCCCAGACTTTTAAAGGGTATAAAGCTAAATTGCTTATCATCAGGGATAATTTTATCAATTAACTGTTTTTCAATTACATTAACAGGACTACCGCAATATGGGTCTGACAATGTACATCCGGTGTCAAAAAGAGCTTTAACATATACACTTTTTTCACCTTCTGTCAGCTTAATCCTGTACAATACATTTTGTCTTATCACATATTTTTTTACTATTTTTGTCAGAGGTACTGCTAACTGATAAATGATTATACAGCAGCACAATATCCGCAGTGTACTAATACTATCCTTGCACACCATATTAATAAGGCCTGCCATAAAAATATTCACCATAAATAAGGTAATAATTCCGTTTGCATATTGTTTTATGGTCTTTAATCGGCCAACTATGTATATCATTAATAATCCAACACCTAAATATGTGCCAAAAATCTCCAGTATATCAGGTATGCCCGGCATACACAGAATTATCAAACTCCATCCTGCCCCTACAAATGCTGCAAGAACTGTTCTAAAATAAGTGGTTGTAACAGAAACAATTTTTGCCCACACAGAAAGCAGAATATAATCCATCAGAAGATTGACAATAAACACAATATCCGGATAGATTTTGAAGTACAAGCTTCACCTCCCTTTGCAGTACAAGGTGTATTATATGCTTGTATTTGTGCAGATCGTGTCGAATGAAGCTCCTTGTTACTAAAAAGTTTTCGACATTTTTCTTATGACAGTGGTTCGCTGCAGGTTCGATTAGTCTTTTTTGCAACAAAAAAACAGAAGCTATGCCTTTAGGCTTTACTTCTGTTTTTTTAGATTATTTGCTATTTTTATAGTTCTAATACTCCATCACATAAGTATAATAGTGCTTTTTCATATTTTATTCTTTTATTTTTCATTTTATCTGTGTCGTCGAGTATTCTGTTTACGTCAAGATTGTGGAGTAAATCCTGTATTTTTACTTCCTTGGCTATAGGATTTTCCTTAATCCTTTTAAAGTACTCATCCTCTTTCCAATCCATTTCCTTGGTTACACATCTAAGTGCCTCAAGAAGATATTCGGGAAAACCTTCTTTTCTCAGCTCTTCATATGTTACTGCGGTATCCTCTATCACATCATGCAGTGCTCCTACAATCTTAGCATCCATGGTTCTGCACCTGCTTGATACTACGAGCGGATGCTCTATGTATGGCATTCCTGCTTTATCAAGCTGCCCCTCATGAGCCTTATATGCTATTTTCTTTGCTTTTATAAGCAATTCCTTCATTTCTCTTGGCTGTTCCGGAATAATATTCATGCTCACTATATTTCCCCTTACAATGTCCAAAATCTCCGACTCCCTGACATGCTTAAACAACCACCGTCTGCCCTCATATTCCGCATAAATATCATAAGAAGGCTCATCAGAAAACTCAAAGCAGCCATTCTCATCCACAATAGCAATCTCTCCTAAAAACTCCCGACTACCATCAGCAACCTCATAAACAAACTTAACCCTATCGCCTCTAGAATACCTGGTACCCATATTCCAAACCTCTCCCTTCTAAAAAAATAAAATCAATAACCTAAAAACATTATACAATAAAATCCAAAAACATACACTCCTTATAATAATATAAATAAAGAGCTTCCCCAAAAAGGGAAGCCCTAAAAAATTATCTCTTTGGTTTCTGTAAGAATGTTGGAATGCTTAATCCCTCATCCTTAACAGTAGACTCAATTGGTCTTCTGTTAGTAGGATATGGTGATGTAGCCTGTGAGCTTGGTCTCACTGTGCTGCCTGCCATACCACCTGCCGGCTTATTATATGTATTCTGTGGCTTATAATTGAAGCCAGCCATTGCATTAGATACATCAATATTCTTCTGCTGTGCATCAAGCCCTGTTGCAATAACTGTAATAACAGCCTCGTCCTGAACCGAATCATCATACATGGCACCGAAGATAATATTAGCAGTATCTCCTGCAAGCTCCTGAACATAGCTTGCTGCCTCATTAGCCTCCATAAGACCGATATCACCTGAAATATTAATAATAACATGTGATGCTCCCTGAATGGTAGTCTCAAGAAGAGGACTTGTAACAGCCTGCTTAACAGCCTCAATAGCCTTATCATCACCCTTAGCGGCACCAATACCGATATGGGCAATACCCTTGTCCTTCATAACTGTCTGAACATCGGCAAAGTCAAGATTAATAAGACCAGGAACATTAATAAGGTCTGTAATACCCTGTACTGCCTGCTGAAGAACCTCATCTGCCTTCTTAAGTGCATCCGGCATGGTTGTTCTTCTGTCAACAATCTCTAAAAGCTTATCATTAGGAATAACGATAAGTGTATCTACGCTCTCCTTAAGCTTCTCAATACCTGTAACAGCATTGCTCATTCTCTGCTTAGCCTCAAACTTAAATGGCTTAGTAACAACACCAACTGTAAGAATACCTAAATCCTTAGCAATCTTTGCAACAACCGGAGCAGCTCCTGTACCGGTTCCGCCACCCATACCACATGTTACAAATACCATATCAGCACCCTTAAGTGCCTGTGTAAGCTCTTCTACATTCTCTTCAGCGGCCTTCTCACCGATTTCAGGCTTAGCACCTGCTCCAAGTCCCTTAGTAAGCTTCTCTCCAATCTGAAGTGCTGTAGGAGCCTTGCAAAGCTTAAGTGCCTGCTTGTCCGTATTAACTCCAATAAATTCAACTCCACCTATATTCTCATCAACCATTCTGTTAACTGCATTATTTCCTGCTCCGCCAACACCAACTACAATAATCTTAGCAGATGCATCAGTATCATTCGCTCTAATCTCTAACACTTAGGGTCCCTCCTTAACTATTTTCACATAGCCTATTCTATAATAATATATTCTTGTAAGAAAAATATCAACTGTTTTTTGAAATTTTCCTATATTTATTTATCTTTCTTAAATGTAATAAAGGAATTATCCTCTGTATAATTCTCCATATGCAGAGTTCCTGACAATCCTGCAAGCTGCGGCTCCATCTGTTTTAACTCATGGAGCTTCTCACTAAGGTTGTCCCCCGCTCCCAGGTTAACCCTAACCTGGTCCATATACAGCACAATTGACAAATCCTCTTCAAAAAATATTTTATCCACCCCAATCTCATATTTTTGTAGTGATTGAGACAAATCAAGTATAGTATCAAATACCTCCGGCTCCTTTACAGGAAGCGGAGAATACAAAACAATACTGTTAAATTCCAGCCCCTCTATCAGAGGC
>JAZQLB010000307.1:0-2794 GCA_045542475.1 Lachnospiraceae bacterium
ACCGTCAAGCCGTTCATCAAGACCAATAGGAAGCTTTGGACGACCATCAAGAAGCTCGTATAGAGGTTCATCAGGAAACTTAGATGGAGGACTTGTAGGTTCGGGAAAAGGTTATTCAGGTGGTAGTAGTGCTGATAGGAACCGGGGAATTTATGGTAATTCTACATGGGATAAATATCCATCTGATGAGTATTCTTCGGAAGGAATTGAATGGACAGGCTTTGCTGAAGATGACTGGAAGGAAATGTATGAGGGAGATACGAGCGAGGCAGAATATTCAGATGAAGAAATGGGTATAGGTCGCGATGATGGAACAAGCTCGTTTTTTACATATGTATTAATAGCAATGCTGTTATTGGTTATAGGAGGCTTTAGCTGGGGCTTGATTGATAATCATAACAAGAGTGTTACCAGTATTCCGAATAGTACCATTAACAGAATTAAGATAAATACAACATATGACTTTGTGGAGGAGTGCATTGTTGATGAGTTGGGCTGGCTTGAAAATGAGAGTGATATACAGCTTAAGCTGAAATATTTTTATGAGCTTACCGGAGTTCAGCCATACATAGCATTTGTAGCATATGATGAGAATTTGGACAGTGAAGAGGCTAGGGCTCTTTATGCAGAAGATTTTTTATATAAAGAAATGAGAGGACATAGAAATTCATTTCTGTATATTTATTTTGAAAGCCTAAATGATGAAGAAGCAGGTAATGAGCTTTTAATCACAGCACCTACGGCAAAGCTGGTTATGGATGTTGAGGCGAGACAAATATTTGGGGCATACCTTGACAGATTCTGGAATAGGGATATTTCTACAGATGAAGTATTTGTAAATACATTTGAGTATACAGCCAAAAGAATTATGGGGATGGATAAAGGGGAAATAATTATTCCGGTTTGGATAGTTCCGATGGGTTTAATCGCAGTGCTGCTAATAATTATTTATGTGAAGAGTAAGCTTAATAGTAAAAAATAAAAATCCCTATTGAAAATTTCAAGATAATCGTGTAACATTACCTTAGGTGTCACGACTGACGGAAAGCAGATTTATTAATCTGTGGCAGGATTACCTGCAGGGAGTGATATTTCTATTTGATAAGCCGACCGTCTGGGCAAGTACTAAAAGTGCGCCCGGATGGTCTTTTTGCGTGGATAATGAGCCAAGCGAGATGCGATATATGAATTTGTAGAGGCACCATAAGGGTAATTAAAAAACAATACATACAGGAGGGAACTATCAATGAACATGTTATCACTTGAACAGGAGCTTAAGTCAAACGCATATCCGGGCAGAGGTATCGTAATCGGTAAGACTGCGGACGGAAGCAAGGCAGTTACTGCTTATTTTATCATGGGCAGAAGCTCTAACAGCAGAAACAGAGTATTTGTAGAGGAAGGACAGGGAATCAGAACACAGGCATTTGACCCATCTAAGCTTGAGGACCCAAGCCTTATTATCTACGCACCTGTAAGAGTTCTTGGCAACAAGACTATTGTTACTAACGGTGACCAGACTGATACAATTTATGAGGGAATGGACAAGCAGCTTACATTCGAGCAGTCATTAAGATGCAGAGAGTTTGAGCCGGACGGTCCTAATTACACTCCTAGAATTTCAGGAATTATGCATATCGAGGGTGGCAAGTACAACTATGCCATGTCTATTTTAAAGAGCAACAACGGTAATCCAGATGCCTGCAACAGATATACATTTGCATATGAGAACCCTGTAAACGGAGAGGGACATTTTATCCACACATATATGCATGATGGCAATCCACTTCCAAGCTTTGAGGGTGAGCCAAAGTGGGTTAAGATTGAAGGCGATATCAATAGCTTTGGAGATATGATTTGGAACAGCTTAAATGAGGAGAATAAGGTTTCCTTATTCGTTCGTTTCATTGATATTGCTACAGGCGAATACGAGACAAAGATATATAACAAAAACGCATAAAAAGTGAGGTACGAATAATGAACGAGATTCAGTTAAAATATGGTTGTAACCCTAATCAGAAGCCTTCAAGAATATATATGGAGGATGGCAGTGACCTTCCTGTAACAGTGCTTAACGGCAGACCGGGATATATTAATTTCCTTGATGCTTTCAATGGCTGGCAGTTAGTTAAGGAACTTAAGGAGGCTACAGGTCTTCCAGCTGCTACATCATTTAAGCATGTATCACCAGCGGGTGCTGCCGTAGGTAAGCCACTTGATGAGACACTTGCTAAGATTTACTGGGTAGATGACCTTGGTGAGCTTTCTCCACTTGCCTGCGCTTATGCAAGAGCAAGAGGTGCTGACAGAATGTCATCATTTGGTGATTTTATTGCATTATCAGATGTATGTGATGTTGATACAGCAAAGCTTATTAAGAGAGAAGTATCTGACGGTGTTATCGCTCCGGGATATACAGATGAGGCTCTTGAGATTTTAAAGGCAAAGAAGAACGGTAACTACAATGTTATCCAGATTGATCCTTCATATGTTCCAGCTGAGCTTGAGACAAAGCAGGTATATGGTATTTCTTTCGAGCAGGGAAGAAATGAACTTGATATTAATGGTGAGTTATTATCAAATATCGTTACAGTTAACAAGGAGATTCCTGAGTCAGCTCTTATTGATATGAAGATTGCTCTTATTACACTTAAGTATACACAGTCTAACTCAGTATGTTATGTAAAGGGTGGACAGGCAATCGGTATCGGTGCTGGTCAGCAGTCAAGAATTCATTGCACAAGACTTGCAGGACAGAAGGCGGATAACTGGTTCCTTCGTCAGTCACCACAGG
>JAZQLB010000308.1:0-2568 GCA_045542475.1 Lachnospiraceae bacterium
GGATGGGCTGACCTACAGCCTGAATGACGGCGATGGCTTTCTGGTAAAGCTGCCGGAGAACAGTCAATATTATCTGGATAATTCGGAATGGGAATTTTTCTATATACATTTTGATGGTGGAGCAGCTAAGAATTTCTATGATGCAATTGCCAGTTATGACAATGGTGTATTTCATATACCTGCATCCAAGGGAGTAATCCGCCTGTTTTTTGAGCTCTTTGAGAGCTGCAGACGATATGGTTCCTTAAGATTGTATGAAGGTGGTGAATTTTTATATCGCTTCCTTGCCGGAATTCTTCGCGAGTTTGAAACACCGTCAGCTAACTTGTCAAATATAGTTCATGATGCCATCAGTTATATGCGTGAGAATTTTTCTACTCTTAACGGAATTGGAGAGGTAGCAGCCTATTGTAATGTATCCGAGGAACATCTTAGCCGCAGCTTAAAAAAAGAAACAGGACAGCCCCCGCTTAAGCTACTTACCAAGCTTCGCATTGAGAATGCCCTGTTTTTACTTCTAAATACTAATGATACTGTTGAGTCCATTGCTGCTGCCTGCGGTTTCCTAAATGGAAATTATTTTGCAAAGGTATTTAAAAAATATATGCAATGCTCTCCAACCGAATACCGACAGAGAACCGGTTGAATGCCTTATAATGTATTCGCCCTGTTCTCGATATTTTTCTTAAAATTAACAATATTGTGGTCATATTCCTTATCCATGTATGCTGAGTGAATAAGGAAATCCGCTGTTGCCTTATTATTCGCCATCGGGATATCATATACCTGCGCAATTCTAAGAAGAGCCTTAACATCCGGGTCATGTGGTGCTGCTGTAAGCGGATCAGAGAAAAATACTACAAAATCCACCTTGCCCTCAACAATCTTGGCACCAATCTGCTGGTCACCGCCAAGCGGACCACTATTATAGCCGCGAACAGGAAGACCTGTTTTATCAGTAATCATTCTGGCAGTTGTACCTGTTCCACACAGGAAATGATTCTTAAGTATATCATAATTATCCTTGCACCACTCAATTAATTCTGCTTTCTTTCCGTCATGTGCAATCAGCGCAATATTTTTCTGCTTGGCTATTGTAAGCGTAATGTACTCGTTACTCATATGTTTGTCCTCTCTATCTAAATGTTTAATAAAACACATTATTCATGGAATTATTATACAAAAAGTATTCTCCAAATACAAGTCGATTTGAGGCTGATTTTATGGACTGAAAAAAAAACTTTCATCTATCTTGACTTTTTCTTAGCTACAGAACCATCTCTTCTTATGGTAATTTTCTTGTCTGACTTTTTATCAGTTTTCCTATCTACTGATTTTCTGGCAGCTTTCTTATCATCCTTTTTACCACCAAAGAATTTTTTGCCATTATCTTTTTTATCACGTCTGACATTATGCTCGTGTCTGCCCTCACCTCTGTGCGAATCCCTTCTACGTCTAGGTCTGTAAACTTCTACAGGTAAATCCTCTAATTCGTCTCCCATATGCATCTTAAGGAATGCTGCTGCTAACTCCATGGCTGTAATATCTTCATCATTAAGCTTATTTTCTACCAGCTTAGTCATCTTAGTAAGGTCATTTTCCTTCATAACCTCCATAACCTTAGTAAGAATCTTATCTGCCTTAACCGCGGTGATGTCTGCTGCTGATGGTACAGTCTTAGCCTTAATGTGTGTTTTGCATAATCTTTCAATTTCTCTGATTTTGTATATCTCTCTGCCTACAACCAGAGTAAATGAACGTCCGCTTCTTCCGGCTCTTCCTGTACGTCCGATTCTGTGCACATAGTACTCAATATCCTGTGGAATATCATAGTTAAATACCGCCTCTACATCATCCACATCAATACCTCTTGCCGCAACATCCGTAGCAATAAGTATCTCCACAGTACCGTTTCTAAAGCCATTCATAACCTTATCACGAAGAAACTGCGACATATCCCCATGAAGTCCTTCAACAAAATATCCCCTTCCCTTAAGGCTCTCTGTAAGGTCATCCACCATTTTCTTGGTATTACAGAAAATAAGTGAACGCTTTGGGTTATAATAATCAAGTAATCTTGCTACAACCTCTTCCTTATTCTGCTTGCTTACCTCATAGTAATACTGCTTAACAAGAGGGATTGTAACCTCCTTCTGGGCTACCTTTACATGAACTGCATCCTTCTGATATTCATTGGTAATATCAAGGATTGCCTTTGGCATGGTTGCCGAGAAAAGTGCTGTCTGGTGGTTCTCCGGGATATCCTTTAAAATAGTCTCAATATCCTCTCTAAAGCCCATATTAAGCATCTCATCTGCCTCATCAAGGACTATTGCCCTAATCTTATCAAGCTTAATAGTGCGACGTCTCATATGATCCATAACACGTCCTGGAGTTCCAACAATTATCTGAATATCACTCTTAAGTGAGCGAATCTGCTTAGTAATATCCTGTCCGCCATAAATTGGAAGAATCTTAATTCCATGCATAAACTTGCTGAATTTTCTAAGCTCCTCCGCTGCCTGAATTGCCAGCTCTCTGGTCGGGCAGAGAATTATACACTGTGTT
>JAZQLB010000309.1:0-2917 GCA_045542475.1 Lachnospiraceae bacterium
CATGATAGCACCCGTATCAAGGTCAACATTCCCCTGCGCATTAACCGCACCTATACTCTTTAGCTGTTCTACTGACTGCTTATGTAAAAAGCTCTTAACAAAACCCGTTCCATCATTTAGAAAAACACCATGATCCTTGCCGGTCTCAACAGACTCTTTAATAGATATGGCAGCTGCCCCATTAAACTGAAAATCCATCTGCAAGGAATTAAATAACAGCATTACATCACCTGAAAGAGTAAGCATTCCCGCTTCAATTCTTCCCGGTACACCTGACATGGCAATTAAAAATTCATCAAATAAAGTAGATAGTCTTCCGTCAGGAAGCTCTCTTGGTACAGGCGAAAAAAGCTTACCGCATACACTATACTGTGGAGCTCGTTTACTATCACCGCCGGAATGAATAACAAGAATTCTTTTATTAACAAAATCCTGTCCTTCCTGCACATACAGATATCTTAATACATTAAGTGTTGCACCGCCTGAACCCACTCGCTTTCCATCCGGGTCAGGAAGTACTGCATACTTAATTCTGTCTGGGATAACTTTTTTCTCAAGTCTGCATGCAATCTCCTTCTCATAAGCCTGTGCCTGAAGCTCGTTAGAGGCCGTAAGTATAATATAATCCCATAGGCATGAATTATCATCCTCCATGGAATCCACGTAAGTTTCCCATGCATCAAGATAACTCTGTTTAAGAAATAGTCTTTTCATTTTCTGATAGTTAGTATTCATAGTCTTCTCTCGTTTTCGTTTACTTTTTCAAATGAATATAGCACTGAAATCATATCAATTCCAATGCTATATATTAACATAGATATCCAGATTTTAACACAAAATATGTGTATTAACAACCATTTATCGCTCACATTTCCAGAAATATGCACTATATGGCTCAAGTGTGCTTCCACCGCCAAAATCATGTTCTTTACCACTTATTAAATCAACCGCTCTTCCACAGCCTGCATCAAAATGTGCAGTATAGCTTTCACAATCAGCATTAATGGCAACTAATACTCTTTCTCCATCTGCCACACGTTCAAAAATACACTGCTTATTAGTAAGTACCACATTTCTAAAGCCGCCGAAATTTAAGGCATGGCTGTTTTTCTTAGCCTCTGCTAATTTACTAATCCACTCTCCAAGCTCATTCCACACAGGTTCCTCAAAGCAGGCACGAAGAGCAGGGTCGCCCTCTCTTTTATCCGCCTTTGCCCCCCATTCACTTCCATAATATACGCAAGGAATTCCCGGCATACCAAACATCAGCGCATATATAAGAGGCAAATGCTTCTCATTAGTTAAAATACTGGCAACTCTGGAAACATCATGATTATCCACAAATGAAAGCATATGCTTACCACGATATATACACCAGTTCTCATTACCAAACTGACGTTGAAGCGAATGGTTAATCTCAAACATATTCATGGAATTAAAGCTTGAGTAAAGTCCCTTATAACATTCATAATTGGTTGAGGAATGAAGCATGGCATCATTAACCAGTCTTGTATGGTCCCCATGCAGCATTTCACCCACAAGGAATATTTCCCTGCCGAATTCTCTTCCAAGCTCATCCGTATAGGCTCTTAAACGTCTCACAAAATCCTCATCAAGACAATATGCCACATCAAGTCTTATACCATCAATTCCAAAATATTCCACCCAGTATCTGACAGCATCAAATAAAAGATTAATAACCTCTTCATTACGAAGATTAAGCTTAACAAGGTCGTAATTTCCTTCCCATCCCTCGTACCACAGACCATCATTATAATTGGAATTTCCGCCAAAATTAATATTAAACCAATGTCTGTATGGCGAATTCTCTCTATTCTTAATCACATCCACAAACTGATAAAAGCCACGTCCCACATGGTTAAACACACCATCTAAAACCACCTTTATCCCCTCAGAATGCAGTTTATCGCACACCTGCTTAAAATCCTCGTTAGTTCCAAGCCTTACATCCATCCTCTTATAATCCCTTGTATTATAACCATGAGTATCTGACTCAAACAAAGGTGAAAAATATATAGCATCAGCTCCTAATTTCTTAATATGAGGAATCCAATCCATAACCTTAAGAATTCTGTGCTCTAAAACGCCATCATTCTCAAATGGTGCCCCACAGAAGCCTAAGGGATATATCTGATAAAAAACACTATTGTATGACCACATGTTGTCTCCTTATGAATTTATATTATTAAAGCCTTTCGATAAACAGAAACATGGTCGGGGCAGGGATGTTTTGAACAATTTTTTTGGCGTTTTTAGCAGAGGTGAAATCCATCACCTACAAGAACTTAGGCTCGAAGGCATTCCTGAGAGTCTTAGTTCTTGTTGGTGATTAGTTCACCGGCAGCGTTGCCAGCTTGTTGTTCAAAATATCCCTGCCCCGACCATGTTTCGTTACTTTTTTAAGCTAATTACTTAAGATAAAATACCTCAGGCATAAACTTTATAGGCTCTTCCTCATTAAAATCAAAAGACCCTTCAACCATCTTAGAAGTAATCGCATTCCATCTCTGACATGCCTCGCTGTTAGCTATGTACTTATTAGCTGCCTCAACATCATCACACTCATAGCAGTAGAAGAACTGGTTACCATTCTGGAAAATAGAATAATTTCTATATCCTGCCTTAGTATGCTCCTCCATAATTTCTGGCCATGGGTTAAGATGCATCTTAACATACTCATCAAGACACTCCGGCTTAACAGTCCATGTCCATGCGTATTTCTTACTATGTTCCATTAATAAATACCTCCCAAATAAAGTATATAATTATTTTAGTAGAGGCACGAGATTTTAGCAAGTTGATTTTAATCGTTTTAGTATTAAAAACAATCATTTTCAAATAGAATTTTGTCTAAAATATCACAATATTTTTTTACCAAATTGTTAACAAATTGTTC
>JAZQLB010000310.1:0-10517 GCA_045542475.1 Lachnospiraceae bacterium
GTAATTAACCTTTCTCCTGGCAATTCCCATGCCCTCAAGCTTCTGTGTAATGGCTTGCTTTGCCTCTTGTACTGTAAGACCTGTAGACTGCTCTGAATTAAGAAGCTTGCAGCCCTTTCCAAGATAATCATACTTCTCAAATGCCTTCTCGCTTACGTCAGCACCATCAATTACCTGAATCATAGGAATGTTATGTGCAATTGCATACTCAAAATCTCTCTGGTCATGGGATGGAACAGCCATAACCGCACCTGTTCCGTAGCTTGCCAATACGAAGTCTCCGATAAATACCGGCACTTCTTTTCCATTTACAGGGTTCACTGCATAGATACCCTTTAACATACAGCCGGACTTAGTCTTATTAAGCTCTGTACGGTCCATATCGTTCTTCTTTAAAGTCTCTGCAATATATGCCTCAACCTCTTCCTTATTCTCAATTCTTGGCATAAGCTCTTTTACAAGCTGTCCATCCGGTGCAAGCACCATGAAGGTAATACCATAAATAGTCTCAATACATGTTGTATAAATAGAGAACTTCCCGCCGCCAACGATGTTAAAGTCAACCTCAACACCCTCAGACTTACCAATCCAGTGTCTCTGCATATCCTTAGTTGACTCAGGCCAGTCAATCTCATCAAGTCCCTCAAGTAAAGCCTCTGCAAATGCTGGCTGGTCAATTACCCACTGCTTCATATTCTTACGGATAACAGGGTCGCCGCCACGCTCTGACTTACCATCAATAACCTCATCATTTGATAAAACTGTACCAAGCTCCTCACACCAGTTTACAGGCATGTCAACTAACTTAGCATAGCCATCAAGATATAACTGCTTGAAAATCCACTGTGTCCACTTATAAAACTTAGGGTCACTTGTGGCAACCATCTTAGACCAGTCATAGTCAAAGCCTAATTCCTTTAACTGTCCTGAGAAGGTCTCGATATTCTGCTCAGTAAATCCATTTGGATGATTACCTGTGCTTACAGCGTACTGCTCAGCAGGAAGACCAAATGAGTCATAGCCCATTGGATGAAGTACATTATAGCCCTGCATTCTCTTCATTCTTGACATAATGTCTGTTGCAGTATAGCCCTCCGGATGTCCTGCATGAAGACCTACTCCTGATGGATATGGGAACATATCAAGTACATAGTACTTTGGCTTAGAAAAATCCCACACATCAGTCTTAAAGGTCTGATGCTCTTCCCAGTACTGCTGCCATTTTTTCTCAATTACTTTGTGATTGTACATCTCTGACATTTTCTTTTTCTCCTTAATAAATTAAGCCCTTTCATCTCCATACTAGAGACGAAAGGGCTGTATTCCGCGGTACCACTCTAATTCACGCTACATATATAGCATGCTCTTAATATTCTATAACGGGAATTCCCGTCCCCATCTACTGCCAATCACCGATATATAAATCAGTTAACTGCTTCAAAAGGGCAACTCCAAGGCGAGTTCAGTCACATCTCCTGCCACCTCACACCAGCCGGCGGCTCTCTGATAGGAAAACAACAACCTACTACTCCTTATCAAGGTCTTTTTTTATTCATGATGATTATTCTATACATTATGTGAGAAAAAGTCAATCAAAAAATCTCCAAAAACAAAAAGTAAATTAAGTGCACCATTTCTTCACACGGTCTATCAGTTCTATAATCAATTCAACAGCATACACATCATTCGTATATAATGATAATACTTTGGCACACTCAAGAATTTGTAAATCCTTTATTGTTATTTCCTGCGTGTGTTCTCCTTTGTTCCATACTTTATCATATAAAAAAGGAATTAATAGTCCGACAAAATCATAATTTACCGCTTTTTTTAATCCCTCCTCAATAATCGTATCCGACTCAGTAAATTCGTCTATATTTGCCAGCATGCTTTCCAGCTTTCTTGAAAAAGCTAAATAATTCGACACATGCTCTGTTCCTTCATAATTCTTTATTACCTTTCTTAGAATTTCAATTCCTTTTTCTGCCATTTGGTTCTTTTCATAAGAAGTAGCAATACTTTCCACTAAAGCCTCTTCATTTCCATATAGCATTCCACTGCAATCCTTCTCAAAAAAATCCAAAGGTAATGTTATTTCTAAAAGGCTTCTTACTTTGTTAATCCATTCCTGTGCACTTAATTCCACATCCATGTTATCTATACAAAATTCTCTGTATTCAATGTATTGCCTATTGACAGCCATCGACATATCAATGCCGGCCTTAACCCGTTCCAAGTACTGCTTCGCAAGCTCAACTTTACCAGCCGTAAGTTCTATATCCACCCTATAAAAGAGCTTTCTCATCCGGTAGTTTTCTGTGACAATATAAAAGAAACATTTTTCCACCGGCAAGCCTAAAGCATTGAGCAATTGATACCCTATATCACCTTGTACATCCCCTATTCCTCTCTCCAAGCGTTCTATTGTAGCAACATTACAATATCCTATTTTTGCCAAATCTTCGCGTGTCAGCTGCCTTAATTCCCGCCTTTCCCTTACCAGCCTTTTCAAAGAATAAATATTTCTCTCATAGAACATCGGACAATAATTATTCGGATTCCACTCCGGATAGTATTCGTCCATAATAACATTAATCAACTCAAAAAAATGACAATATTCATATGCTTCGTCTCTTATACCACATTCTTTTTCAGATATTGAATACAGTTCCATAAACTCTCTTGAAAATAAGAATTTGTTCATCTCCGACAATTGATAGAGCATCTTTCTTGCGATATCCATAACCTGTTCATATTTACCTTTTTGAATATAAATATAAGATAAATGATATGCCACTGCAGCAAATATATGAACCAGTTCTCCGTTATTATAAGGAGGTCGTCCACATAACAAGCAAAGTTTCTCATACACCTCACCGGCAACTTGTACTTCACCCTTTTGTTCTAAGAGCATCGCATATCTAAAAAGTAATATCAACTCCACTTCACTAAATAATGCCATAGGGTCATCCAAAGCTTCAGTTGTTATTCCGGTGCATTCAAGAGCATATTTAATATTGTTTAATTGCTTTTCATAGTCTGCATTTTCAAGTTCCAATTCATATGAACAAAAGAACAGTGCCACTTGCATATGCATTTTCTTTCCTGTTCTTAACGGAGAAAGCCGCTCTATGTACTGCTGTATCAAACTGCTTATCAGGTTTACCGATTTTTCCTTAATGGCATTTCTAATAGATTCCCTGAGTTGAAAGAACTCATATTCACTATTATTTAATATGTGCGAATACTTTCTGGTCGATATCCCTAACCGTTGCATAAGTGCATCCATCATTAACTTATCCATTTCAATATTATCTTTTATACAACGGGACAGGTACGCAGGGTCACAAATTCCCTTGCACAACTGTTTCTGTGAAATCTTATCCTCTCTACATTTTTCCCGTATCATTGCGAGTATCATATTTTTAGCCACAAAGATGCACCTCACTTTGCTTAATAATTAACATATTATAGCAAAAAAATCTCAGGCTGACAATTTTCATTGTTTCCTGAGATTTTAAAATATTTAATTCAAGTTCCTAAATACCATTATTTTATTTATTCGCTTACAACCCAAGAATACTCTTCCAGACATTTCTCTTTCCAATCAATCTGCAATTCTTCCCAACTCTTTCCAAAAGTACCTTCTGCATCACCACTTATTAACGCTTTGATAGTATCCTCCTCACCTGTCAATTCTATCAGGTAAGTCACAAATAAGAACTTTGCGGAACCTCCTCCAACATCAGCAGTTACTCTATCAAACTTATCATACATTACATTACACGCATTCAAATAAAATAACCAGTCTTCCTGTAAATCAAGTGGTCTTCCCATATGTGCTTCTAATATCTGCTTTGTACTATCCAGCAACCCATTATCGTACGCCGCTTTTTCATCAGCAAGCTTGTAATTGAGCTGCATATCCCGTTCCAAGAATGTATAATAATATGCTAAAGCCTCTACCAACCATGCATCAACTCTACTAGGTCCTGTAAGCAAATGTACATATTCGTGAGCATACGACTGATATATATATATTTCTATGGTTCCATCTTCCGGTGTCTTGCTTCCCCATTCCCACCTACATATCCCGCCAAGCATCTGTTTATACTCTTCGGAATGTGAAGTAAAAACCACCTTCCCTTGATACATTTCAAAGTCATAAGCACTTAATTCCTTCACAACCCATTCCGCCTGATATTTATAATCCACCATGATTTTGCGCAAATTATGATAACCACTGTTTAACATATCCTCTCCGAAACATTCTTCGATCCGATTTGGCTGAAAATCCTTCTCTATGTAGAACTTTGAATACTGATTTTCCCAAATAAGTCGCACAGCATTTCCACCGCTGTAAACAGCAATTCCATCCATATCCGAGTTATCATAAGTCTCAACTCCATTAGCAGTCAGAAATTCATTAAAATATTCTCTATGCTTCTCATCCGAATAGTCCTTTACTACATCGGTTTTTCCGTGTTCCTCTAAGTACTTATAATAATTTGCGGCAATTATTTTCAGTCTCTCTATATCTTCTTCATCCACATAATGCAGCATAAAGCATGCATAATTCAAATCTAAATATTCAGGATTCGTCTCACGAAGCTTTAAGGCTTCTGTTAAACCATCCGTAACCACATCAAATCCATATTCCTTTCCCAAGGAAGCCGCATATCCATACAACAATCCATAGTTGGTTTCATTGCCAAATATTAATTGGGCAAGCCCTTGTATGTGTTCAAGCTTTCCGAAATCTAAATATGTTGTATATAATGTATTTTCTTCTACTGCCGTAATATAATCAACATTAGTTACATAGATTTCATATTTTCTATCGCTAACCTCTCCAAAGCTTTCCATTTCTGCAATTATCCGCTCTGTCTGCTCCACGTATTCACTTATCTGCTTTTGTGATAAGTCAACAGAAAAATGATAATTTGCTTTTTCGGTTGTCGCACAAGTCCCCGGTTCTTTCGAATTATTATACATTTCTGTGCCATAAGGTCCCGAAAAGGCAACAACACCTCTCTGGTAGGATACCTCTTCCGAGGAGCTGCATCCTGTCACCAGTATCATCAAAAACATTATCATTATAATCATTGTGATTCTTTTAATCTTCTTCATAATTTACCCCTTAGTATTATTTAACACAATATTATCATATTTCTTTTCGTTCTCACACATACAAAGTAGTCAATTCTTAAGCATTTGACAAATAATTCCAAAAACAGCCCGACTTTTCAGCCGGACTGCATCCATCACTTATCACTTTTATAATACCCTTATTTTTTTACACATTCTCCTGCTTAAGCGAATCGATAGGATTATCCTTTCTAAGCTTTGACACTGCATACACCATGGAAACCGCCACAATACCAAACACTCCCACAATTGCTGATGCAATCGGAATCCAAGGCATATAAAATCCAAATTCACCTGCACCTGCATATATCTGCCATAAGAAATATGATACAAGCACTGAAACCGGAAGTCCGATAATCAATGAACGTATTCCATACTTTAGACATTCGTACCCCAGCATTCTGTTAATTCCCCTATCATCCATTCCCACACTCTTTAGCATTGCAAAATCCCTGCGTCTTAGTGCAATATTGGTAGATATGGTGTTAAATACATTTGCTATACAGATTAAGGTCATTAATGTAATGAAACCATAGGTGAATACATTAACCACTATCAGAATATTTCTGTTTTCCTGAACCCCCTTATACTGGTCATATAAAAATGGTGAGTCCGTTGAATAGCCTTCAGCCTTAAGTGTATCCTTAAGATTCTCAAGCATCACCTCATAATTATCCGCCATAAAATAGAACATAATAATATCTCTATCAGTTCTATATTTTGAGCTGTATGGGTAAATAAGCGTACACGCCCCCTCTGTAGCATCAATATCCGGCAGTTCATCCGCAAAGGCTGCAATCTCACGCTCGTAAGGCTTCCAACCTTCTATATCCGAATTCCATCTGTTAAAGGTAATCACATCTTTTTTATCATCAAATATCTCATACTCCATGGAATACCTTATATACTCGCCATCCTCATTATGATAATAAAAAATATCCTTTGCGCTGTTATAAAAAATACCCTCAGCCTCATACAGATTCTCAAAATCAGCAGACTTAAGCCCCAGCTTCTTAATGTATTCCATATAGGATATATCATCAATAAACAATATATTAACATATTGCTCCATTCCCGCATTTTCATCAATGGAATAATATTCCTTTGACATATCCCAATATTTTATATAGCTGTCCGATATCTCTTCCTTTTCAGGAAACAGCATACCATAATCAACCATGGCATACATCATATCCTTACAGCCCTTAACCTCACCCCTTAATGTATCCGCAAGCCCCTCAGGCTCTGTAAGTTTTTCTGTATAATAGCTCACATCATAACCAATATCTGCTATATTTACCCCCATCATTTCCTTTAAATACGCACAATAGGCACTTGTGGAAATAAAAAGCACAACGCTCATCCCCAGCGAAAAAATGGTAATTCTGTATTTCTTACGGCTTCTCTTAAAATACTTGTCAGCAAGTGCTCCCTCAAGTCCAAACAATTTATAAGTGATACCAAACTTTTTTATGCCACGCTTTCCCTTTGGCATCCTAATATCCTTACTCTGGCGTATAGCCTCAATGGCTGTTACCCTTGAAGCCCTGATTGATGGTATCACGGCAGATATAATAACCGTAAGCGCCGCTACAGCTGCTGCCGTTATAATCGCTGTTTTTTCAATAACCAGTCTTACCGAATACGGACTCGCCAGAAGGTATGCAAATTTGTCCCCTACAAAGTAAAGCGTAATACCAATTCCTGTAAGACCACATATAAGTCCAACCGGTATGCCAATAACAGCTACAATAAATGCCTCCATAAATACACTTTTCATAATCTGCTTTCTGGTAGCGCCAAGTGAGGACAAAAGCCCGAACTGCTTTGTTCTCTCACTGACTGATATTGAAAATGCACTATATATCATTGATACTGAACCACACATTATAATTACAATAAACATTATCACAAGCGGCACCAGCAATGCGGCGATATTATCATATTCAATCAGACCACTGTATCGTAAAATAGCCCAGTTACGAGCCAAATATATATCATTATACTCCTCTGTAAATTCTTCAAAATCAGTTCTTACCTCTCCCAATTCCATATAGAGCTGAACCATATCACTGCCTGTCTGACTATCCGAATAAGTAATCATTGTATAGCCAGGTGCAGTATATTCCTCAAAGTATGGTCTTTCGTAAAAGCCTACTATGGTGTAGCTTTTATTCTCCCTGCTTATAATGACCTCCCCGTTCTCGTCATCATAAGCCTCATTCTGTCTAAGAATGTAATCCGTATCAGCATTTCCTTCTTCATCAAGCGAATATCTGTTTCCTATCTCAAGCTCTATAACCTGTCCAAGCTTGTAGTCTACATTTCCGTTTGTATAGATATGATTCGGAACTATTATTTCTCCCTCATTCTCCGGCAGTCTTCCCTCCGTTAAATGCACGGGCATTATCTCAAAAAAAGTATCATCTGCTCCGATTATATAGGCATACGGCTTATAATCATTAGTACTTCCTACATTAGCATATCCATACTCCTTTGCAACTGCCATGCGCTCTATTCTGTTATCTGCCTTAAGCCTCTCCATTACAGTGGTATCAACCATCCCTGTTGCCAAATGATAGCTCCCTGCATCATAGCTTTCAGTCCTGTACATAAAATCATACAGACTTATGGCGAAGGTTGTAACCGCTGTAAACATAGCCGTTGCAATGATTATTCCAATAATGGTTACAGTGGTTCTGACAGGATTTTTCTTCATTGTATTTGCAGTGATTCTTGTGAATATGTTCATTTTCTAATCACCTCGTCACGCACTATTTTGCCATCCTCCATGGTAATAATCCTGTCCGCCTGAAGTGCTATGCTTTCATCATGGGTGATTATAATAAGTGTCTGCCCATACTTTTTGTTAGACAGCTTTAATAGCTCCACTATCTCCTGACTGTTCTTTGAATCCAGATTACCCGTAGGCTCATCTGCCAGCACCACAGCCGGAGCATTCATAAGAGCCCTGCCTATAGATACCCTCTGCTGCTGACCACCTGAAAGCTCATTTGGCAGGTGATATCTTCTATCTGACAGATTAAGTATACCAAGAAGCTCCTCAAGCCTGTCATTATTAACCCTTCTGCCATCCATAAGTACAGGAAGTGTCATATTCTCCACCACATTAAGCACCGGAATAAGATTATAGAACTGATATATCAGTCCTACCTCTCTCCTTCTGAATATGGCTAACTTCTCCTCATTCCTTTTATAAATATCCTCATCATTCATATACACCTTTCCTGCCGTAGGCTTATCTACGCCGCCAAGAATGTGTAAAAGTGTGGATTTACCCGAGCCAGAGGGTCCAATAATGGCTACAAATTCACCCTTTTCTACAGAAAAAGAAATATTATCCACAGCACGAACCTTGGTTTCCCCTTTTCCGTATTCCTTTACCAGATTTTCTACCCTTAAAATCTCCATAGTATTCCTCATTTCTAAAGCAATTTTAGTAAGAAGGTGCAGGCAAATTTTGGGGGCATGCTTTCCCGTGCCGCCACCAGCTTACTTTAATTATTATAAAGCCCTTTTATTACAGGTTCGTGACTTTATTATTACAGATGTGTAATACTCCCTTCCTTGTAGAAGCGTATTGTAAAGCAGGCTCCGCCCTCAGAATTATTCTCTGCCTTAATTATTCCGTTCTGATTATTTATAATCATGCGTGAAAGTGCCAGACCTATTCCATAGCTGTCATTATTTGAATTTTTCCCTTTATAAAAGCGGTCAAAAATATATGGCAGGTCATCCTTTGCAATACCTGCGCCATTATCCTTTATTACAATCTCTGAATATATTGTATTTTCTGATGTATTTATATAGATATCTCCGCCGTCCTTTATGTGCTCTCCACAGTTTTTAAGAATATTGCTTATAGCCTCACAGGTCCATGACATATCCCCAACAAAGCCTCCCTCCGTATGCTTGTGAATACGGATATCCTTTAAATCAAACATAATCTCAAGGGGTGCTATGGAATTATCCACCAGTTCGCCAAGGCTCTCATATCTTTTATTAAGAGTAATTGTCCCTGCATCCATCTTTGCCAGCTTAAGAAGCGAGGTTACAAGCCAGTCAATTCTTGACAATAATCTTTTTACCTCAAATGCCGACTCCCTGCATTTATCCTCGTCTCCAGCTTCCTTTGATATTGTTGCCGCCAAAATATTAAGTGAGGTAAGAGGTGTTCTTATCTGATGCGAAATATCTGCCAGTGAATCTGCCAGTTGAAGCTTGTCCTGTCCCAGCTGTTCTGCCTGATTGCGCAGCATAATGGTCATTTTGGAGATTTCATTTCTTAATATGCTAAGCTCGCCCTCCTCATAGTTTGAGAGCTTAAGCTCATTATTTCCATGCAAAATCTCATCCAGCTCGTTAATCATTTTCTGTATGGATTTGTAGCGGCAAGCTGTCCCGATATACCATATAATGATACATCCTGCTCCAAGAACAACAAGTGACACGCCTGTATTCAGCCTGAAAGCTGATGCTGCCCATATCATCACGGCAGTAAAAACCACATACACAAGCAATGTTACCTTTACCTCTTTATTCTTTAAAATATCAATCATAGCTATTCTCCCAACTTGTAACCAATTCCACGTACTGTCATTATAATCTTAGGGTCTGACGGGTCATCCTCGATTTTATCACGGAGACGTTTGATATATACCGTCAGTGTATTATCGTTTACAAAATCTCCTGCCACATCCCATATTTCCTCTAATAGCTGTCTTCTGCTAAGCATAATGTCCTTATTATTAATAAAGGTAAGCAAAAGCTTATACTCTAACGCTGAAAGAAATATATCCGAGCCATCCCTGTATACCTTCCCCTTTTCCAAATCCACCCTGATACTGCCTATATCAAAGAACTGATGTCTCTTGCCATAACGTCTTAGCACACTGTTCATTCTTGATATCAGCTCCCTTGGTCTGAAGGGTTTTGCAATATAATCATCAGCCCCCAAATCAAGTCCTGTCACCACGCTGAATTCATCTCCTGATGCCGTAAGAAAAATAACAGGCAGCTCCTTAATGCTCTTAATTGCCGAACACAATGAAAAGCCATTCCCATCCTCTAATGCCACATCCAAAAGAGCAATATCATAATCCTTTTCCTCTAACAGTGCCATTGCCGCCTTTTGTCCGGCAGCACTATCTACCAGATAACCCTCACTATATAAAAAATCCTTTAAGGATTTAACTATAACTGCATCATCCTCGACTAGTAAGACTTTAATCATATTTCCTCCGTGTTAATATAATTTATTTGCTGCTTGGTGAAACCGAGCTTGAAAAAATACATTTTCAAGTTTTTGGGAACTGTCGCTACCAGACGAACCAAGCTTGAAAATACTG
>JAZQLB010000311.1:0-12950 GCA_045542475.1 Lachnospiraceae bacterium
TAACAGAGATTAGTGCACAGGGACATTTTGCATTTGTACTGGAGAATAAGATTAAAGAGGATGGCTTGCTTTACGTAGATTTAAATAATGTATATCTTGGCGATAAAAGCGGTGCGTATAACGAGGATTACTTAGACTGCTTTTATACAATGAATTATTTAAGAATTCCTAACAATAGTGTAACTGTAGTTGAGCTTGCTTTAGATAAGAGTGTTTTAGCTAAATTGGATATATTTGATTTAGGTTTTAAATTTGATCTTGGTGCAACCGATGTATATCATTCATCTTATTTTTCATTCACAGATGCGGTTGAGTATTTAGATGTGGATACAGGCTGTGATAATATGGTTGTTGATTATACTGAGGATGTTGAAAAGTGTCTGAAGGATGAGAATTCTTATTAATATATAAATAGCAGTTAGGGAGATTGGCCGGTTATTTAATGGAATAACTGACAGTCTCCTTTTGTTTTCTTGAAATATCTGTGTGCATATGATAAAATTGATTAAAAATTAATGGGCAGTCCTTAGATAGGGCTGCCTATCTTTAAATAAATTATTTTATATAATGGTATAGAGTATGAAAGGAGCTTTATCAAATGGGCAGGTCAAAATCACAGCTGGCAGGAACCGGAGAGAAAGTACAGTATATGGTTCATAATTATAATGACAATACTGTTCGTTTTGTCCTGCATTATCCGGGAATTGTGGATGCAGATATTTTGTGTGCTGCAACAAATGATTTAATAGAACGTATAGATGTCCTTCATGCTACATTTCTGGCAGGAAAGGTAAAAGCACGTTGGCGTGTGAATGAGACTTATGATGACAGCAGTTATTTTCAGTATATTGAGGTAGAGGATAATCCGCTTGTAACCGCGTATTCTTTAGCTTTGATACCTGTGGCTCCGGAGGGAAAGACACAGCTTCGTGTATGTCTTGTGCAGAGCAGTACAGAAAGTGCAATAGTGTTAAATATTAGCCACCTTTGTGTAGATGGCAGCGATGGAAAATATCTTCTTGGTAAACTGACAGAATGCTATAGTATGATAGCTGAGACAGGGAGCACAAAAGAGTTGAAGGTAAAGAACGGAAGTCGTGCAGCAGAGCAGATATATGAGGGTATCAGCAAAAAGGATTACCGCTCATTAATGAAGAATCCTATATCAACCATAAAGTCTGAGTTTCCATATCTATCAGAAGAAAACGGCAGAGCAAATATGGTGAGAGCTACTGTTTCAGAAGCGATTATGAGCGCTGCCAGAAAACGTGCAAAATCAGAGGGGGCTACAGCTAATGATATATTATTAGCTGCTTGCTATCATGCCTATGCAGCATTGCCGGATATAGATAAAGAGGCACCAATGAGTATTATGTCTATGATGGATTTACGAAGACATTGTAAGGATGGGGATTCAGAAGGTCTGTGTAATATGTCAGGCTCTTTTATAACTACCATGGAGAAGGGCATAGGACAGAGCTTTTCGGACACATTGTCACAGGTTGTAGTACAGACTAGTGAAGCAAAAGAGAATACGTTGGCAGGGCTGGAGGGGCTTCCTCTTTTACATAGTGTTACAAGAACTCTTCCGATAGGTGTATTGTTACAGTTAGTAGGGAAGGTATATGGAAGCTTTTCTATTGGCTTAACTAATCTTGGAAATATAGACTGTAATTCGTTGAAAATGGGAAATATAATACCGGATGGAGGTCTGTTTGGAGGTCCGTTAAAAAAGAAGCCGGGAATGCAGATATCAGCAATAAGCTTTGACGGAGCATGTACTCTTAGTGTTGTGGGACAATATACAAAAGAGGATGGAGAGCTGCTTCGGACCATGCTTGACAGGATGGTAGCAGAAATAGAAAAATATGCAACTGTTGAATAATATGTGAGAAGCTATGTAATAAGAAATAAGCTTTAATAAAGAGTTATTATGGAGGTATGACATGATTAGGGAATATATTTATGGAAAACCATTTGAAACATACGCAGTAGCAGACAGAATGGGAATTGTTACTGCTAATAACAGTATTGGCTTCATAAAGGGGAAAGCGGATATTATTCTTGCACCCTACGGCGGCATTACATGGGATGATTCAGAATATGTAATGTCTTATAGGGCACATATGAATAAGGAGGACATTATATATGGTCTTGGCGAGAATATAAGAGGAATTAATAAGCGAGGCTGGCTATACGAGAGTAAATGCAGCGATGACCCTAACCATGACGAGTATAAAATATCTCTTTATGGAGCACACAATTTTCTGATTGTTGCAGGTGAGGAAACATATGGAATGTTCATTGATTATCCGGGACGAGTTATATTTGATGTGGGATATTCGGATATTAATGAGCTGGAGATACATGTATGCAGTGAGAATTTTAAGGTATATATTATTGATTCTGAGGCAGATGGTAAGAAGAAGCAGTTGGCAGATATTGTTCGTCAGTTTAGAAAAATAATTGGAAAGAGCTATATCGCGCCACGCTGGGCATTTGGCTTTCAGCAGAGCCGTTGGGGGTATATGAATCAGGCTGACATAGAGGATGTAGTGGATAATTACAGAAAGAACAATATTCCTCTGGATGCAGTATACCTTGATATTGATTATATGGAAAGGTATAAGGATTTTACTATAGATGATGACAGATTTCCTGCATTTGAAGAATTTGTTGCAAAAATGAAGGAACAGCATATTCATCTTGTACCTATTATTGATGCAGGAGTTAAGATTGAAGAAGGCTATGAGACTTACGAAGAGGGCGTTAAGGAAGGGTATTTCTGTAAGGAAGAGGATGGCAGCAATTTCGTAGCAGGAGTATGGCCGGGAAGAGTTCATTTCCCTGATTTTCTTAATGAAAAGGCAAGGGACTGGTTTGGAAATGGTTATAAGGTATTGCTTGATGCAGGAATTGACGGCTTTTGGAATGATATGAACGAGCCTGCTATTTTCTACTCAGAAAAGCATTTAAAAGAGGTTTTTAAGGAGATTGAAGAGTATAAGGGCAAGAATCTGGATATTCAGACATTTTTCAGATTCGGGGATATTGTAAGAGGCTTAAGCAATAATCTTGGAGATTATAAGAGATTCTACCATAGGGCAACCCAGCCTGAGGGCGAAGTGACTATTCGTCACGACCATGTGCATAATATCTACGGTTATAACATGACAAGGGCGGCATCGGATGCCTTTAAGAGACTGGCACCGGATAAGAATATTCTTATGTTTTCAAGAGCTTCCTATATTGGAATGCACAGATACGGCGGCATATGGACAGGAGATAATCATTCATGGTGGTCACATATCCTGCTGTTGCTTAAAATGCTTCCATCCCTTAATATGTGCGGTTTCATGTATATAGGATCGGATATGGGCGGCTTTGGCGGAAATGTTACAGAGGATTTACTTAAAAGATGGACACAGATGTCCATGTTCGTGCCACTTATGCGTAACCATGCAGCACTTGGCACAAGAAATCAGGAGCTGTACAGATTTACTGATACAGAAAGCTTTGCAAAGCTGATTAATATTCGCTATGCACTTATTCCGTATATCTACAGTGAATATATTAAGGCTGTTGAAAATAATGATATGATGTACACACCACTGTCCTTTGAGTACCCTGAGGATAAACACGCCATAAATGCAGAGGACCAGATGTTTGTAGGCGAAAGCCTTATGATTGCCCCTGTATACACTCAGAACGCCACAGGAAGATACGTATACCTGCCTGAGAATATGACCATGGTAAGAATGACAGATGCAGATAAATACGAGCTTACAGAATATAAATCAGGACATCACTATATTGAAGCAGAGCTTAACGAGGTAGTATTCTTCATAAGAGAAGGTCATGCTATTCCTCTTGCAAAGCCAGCACTGTATGTGGATGCCATTGATATAAGTAATATTACGCTATTAAGAGCCAAGGGTTCAGCTGCGAAATATGAGCTTGTGTGGGATGAGACAATTTAATTAAAATAGTTATATTTTATTAGTACACTGCATAAAAATATACAAGAAGGAAAGGATTAATCATCACTCCTTTCCTTCTTTTTATGCCGAATTTACCATAGCGATGTGCGATAGATTATCTTAATGCTTTGCGGATGGCGCGGGGCTGTGGGGGAGCTGGCGGTGACTATGGGAGTGAATTAGTATTCTTTAGATTCTGCTTTGAAAACAGCAGTATTTTGCCATGGATGGCAAAATAGGGGCAACGAGGCAGGATGCCGATTTTGCCCCGGCTGCGTCTGTTTGCAATAACTAAAATGCAGAATCTTAAGAATACTTATTCACGTACATGCTCGCCGTCAGCTCCCCCACAGCCCCTCGCCATCCGTAAAGCATTTAGATAATCTTCCCTAACGTCCGGTAAAGACCTGGCAAAGAAGTCAGAAATCGCATTGATTACCTTCCACACATCTGTTATGCTACACTACATAATTAAGAAAGGGGTTATAATCTAAAAATGGACGAAGGCGACAGTACAAATACAAACGAACCTCCGTTATATCATATGTTGGACCGGATAGGGCATAGACTGCACTTACGAGAGTGAGGATACGCCTTGTTTTTTTGCGTTTTTATAAAGAAAGATAAGTATATATGATATTTTGGAGGAAATAATGGATAATTCGATAGCTTTTATGATTTTATTACAGGTGGTATTAATTGGTTTAAATGCGGTGTTTGCGTGTGCGGAGATAGCAGTTATCTCCATGAATGATAATAAGCTGGCTAAAATGGCAGCAGACGGGGACAAAAGGGCAGTAAAGCTGGTTGCACTTACCAGTCAGCCGGCAAGGTTTTTAGCAACCATTCAGGTGGCAATTACCTTATCTGGCTTTCTTGGAAGTGCTTTTGCTGCGGAGAATTTCTCAGGAGTATTGGTGGATTGGCTAGTTGGACTGGGAGTAACGATTCCGGTTGGAATATTAGATTCTGTGGCGGTAATTTTTATTACAATTATTTTATCTTATTTTACGCTTGTGTTCGGTGAGCTTCTGCCTAAGCAGATTGCCATGAGAAAGGCAGAAAGTCTGGCTTTGGGGCTTGCCACGCTGATAAGCACAATAGCAAAAATATTTGCACCGTTGGTAAGCTTTCTTACGTTTTCTACCAACACAGCATTAAGAGTTGTTGGAATCGACCCTAATGTGGAGGAGGATAATGTAAGCGAGGAAGAAATCCGAATGATGGTTGATGTGGGAAGTGAAAAGGGAACCATCGACCATGAGGAGAGAACCTTCATACAGAATGTATTTGAGTTTGACGATTTGTCTGCGGATGAGATTATTACTCATAGAACAGAGGTATTAATGCTTGATTTAAATGATTCAGCTGAAGAATGGAAGGAGATTATATATACCAGCAGATATACACTTTATCCTATATGCGATGGAACTGCGGACAGGATTGTTGGCATTCTAAATTCAAAGGATTATTTCCGAATTGAAAATAAGACCAAGGAAAATATTATGAGGGATGCCGTAAAAGCACCATATTTTGTGCCTGATACGGTAAAGGCTGATACCTTGTTTAGAAATATGAAAAAGGGACGTCATACTCTTGCCATAGTTATGGATGAGTACGGCGGTATGAGCGGAATCATTACAATTAATGATTTGGTGGAGCAGTTAGTCGGAGAGCTGAGAAATGAGCCGGATGAGGCAGAGGAGGAGCCGATTAAAAGAATTGGTGAAAATATGTGGGAAATTCTAGGCTGCGCACTTTTAGAGAATGTATCAGAGCAGCTTGGCGTGGCGTTAAATGGCGAGGAATTTGAAACCTTTAATGGTTTTATTTTATATGAAATAGGCAGCATTCCTGAGGAGGGTGCAAGTATAGAGCTTGAGGTATCGGGCTTACATATAAGCGAGGCAAAAATAGTAAATCATCAGGTAGAAAAGGCACTGGTCAGGGTTAAGGATAATGAGCCTGTTAAGAATAAGAAGGGAAATGTTGATATTAAAGAGGCATAAGGAGGCAGCATGAATCAGAAAGAAAAATTTTCAGTAACTAATTTTGGAATAAAAATATTACAGGGCTCGCTAATCGGGCTTGGAGCAGTACTTCCGGGAATATCGGGTGGAGTTCTCTGCGTTATTTTTGGCATATATAAAACCATTATGGAGCTGCTTGCAGCACCTTTTAAGAACTTTAAGACCCATGTGCCAAAGCTTTTTCCGGTTATTATAGGAATAGTAATAGGCTTTCTTGGTATTGCAAATGTTCTATCCTTTTTGCTTGATAAGTATCCTGCACCCTCAGTATGTCTCTTTGTGGGACTTATAACAGGTATGCTTCCATCATTATTCAGGGAGGCAAACGAGCAGGGAAAAAGCAAGGGGGCGGATATTTCACTTATTGTATGTATGATAGTAATATTTGCATTACTGGTGGGGCTTCGTGTATTTTCGGTGGAGATTACACCGGGCTTTATATGGTATATATTTTGTGGCGCATGTCTTGCGCTTAGCATAATTGCGCCGGGAATGAGCTTTTCAACGCTGCTTATGCCGCTAGGTTTATATGAGCCGTTTGTAGCAGGTATCGGCCATATGGATTTTGGAATACTTATTCCGGCAGGTATCGGCGCACTGGCTACGGTGATTTTATTATCAAAGGCAGTTAATGCATTGTTTGACAGACATTACTGCGTGGCGTTTTATGGAATTATAGGTATTGTTATTGCTGCAACCATAATGATAATTCCTTTTATGAGCTTTGTTCAGTCGGTTTCAGGTTTTTTGATAAACAGCATTTGCCTTATTGCAGGTATTGGGGCAGCCTTGATGCTTGACAGATTTAATCAGAAACACAAGGCATAGGTCATTTTTACTAAAAAATAATCTCAAAACACTAAATTTTACTTTCATTTTCTTTCATTTCATGTTACAACTATATGAGAAAATATTGAAAATATATGGTGGAGGTTACATGAACGAAAGTATTTTATGGAATGAGGGCTGGTCATTTGCTAAGAAGGAATTAGGCTGTGGCTACGAAAAGGCTATGGCAGAGGGGAATTTTCAGAGTGTGGATATTCCTCATGACTGGATGATTTATAATACTAATGATTTGTATGAGAACAGCGAGGGCTGGTATAGAAAGACCTTTAAGGTGACTGAATACGAGCTTAGCGGAAGAGTGTGTGTACGCTTTGGGGCTGTGTATATGGACTCAACTGTATATGTTAATGGAAAAGAAGCCTTCACATGGAAGTATGGATATTCTACTTTTGAGATTGATATTACAGAATTCCTTAAGGTGGGCGAGAATGAAATCGTTGTTGGCGTAGTATATCAGAATCCTAACACCAGATGGTATTCAGGTGCAGGAATTTTCAGGGATGTGTATTTAAAGCACCTTGATAATGTACATATTGCAAGCGACGGAATATATATCAGACCACGTAAGAATAATGATGACAGTTGGACACTTAAATACAGCACGGAGATTAATCATCTTGGTGACTGGGTGGCTGGCTGTGAGATTAGGGCTACCCTTTTGTATAAGGGGGCTATGGTTGCCATGTCCTGTGAAAATACAGAGTGTACAAAGGGTATAACTGTTGTAGAAAATCAGCTTTCTGTGGATAAGCCGTTTATATGGGATATTGACGAGCCTAATCTGTATCTTTTTAATGTGCAGTTATCAGTAGACGGAAAGTGTGTTCATTCGCAGACACAGAAAATTGGTTTCAGAGAGGTGGAATATTCTCCTGAACGTGGTTTCATTTTAAATGGCAGAAAGGTAAGAATTAATGGTGTATGTGAGCATCATGACCTTGGATGTCTTGGTGCGGCATTTAATAAGAATGCATTTAGAAGAAAGCTTGAAAAGCTTAGAAAAATGGGTGTTAATGGTATCAGAACCTCTCATAACATGCCTGCCAAGGAGGTTATGGAGCTGGCTGATGAGCTGGGCTTTGTAGTAGTATCTGAAAGCTTTGATATGTGGGAGAAGCCAAAGACAGAGTTTGACTATGGAAGATTTTTCGTTGACTGGGCTGGTAAGGATGTAAGAAGCTGGGTAAGAAGAGACCGTAATCATCCATCCCTTATAATGTGGAGTATTGGAAATGAAATCTACGATACCCATTGTGACGAGCATGGTCAGGAAATTACAAGAAGACTTATGGATTATGTGAGGGAGTATGATTATGATGGAAATGCACCATGCACAATAGGCTCTAACTATATGCCTTGGGAGAATGCACAGAAGTGTGCGGATATTGTTAAGATGGCAGGCTATAACTATGCGGAAAAATATTACGCAGAGCACCATGAGAAGTACCCTGACTGGGTAATCTACGGCAGTGAGACTTCGTCAACGGTACAGAGCCGAGGCGTATATAAGTTCCCATATGAGAAGCAGATATTATGTGACGATGATGAACAGTGTTCAAGCCTTGGTAACTGTACAACAAGCTGGGGTGCTAAGAGTACAGAGTATTGTATAACCATGGACAGGGATGCAGAGTATTCTATGGGTCAGTTTATATGGACGGGCTTTGACTATATTGGTGAGCCTACACCATATCAGACTAAGAATTCATATTTCGGACAGTTAGATACAGCAGGCTTTGAGAAGGACACCTTCTACATATATCAGGCAGAATGGACTGATTATAAGAAGGCTCCAATGGTGCATGTATTCCCTTACTGGGATTTTAACGAGGGTCAGATAATTGACGTGCGTGTGGCTTCTAATGCGCCTAAGGTGGAATTATTCTTAAATGAAAAATCGCTCGGAGTATATGACATTGACCATAAGCATGGAAAGCAGCTTTTGGCTCATTTTAAGGTGCCATATGAGAAGGGCTGCCTTAAGGCTGTGGCATATGATGAGATGGGAAATGTGATTGCTACAGATGAGAAGAAATCCTTTACAGATGCGGTTAAGCTGGTGCTTACACCGGAGAATACATCCATTAAGGCTGACGGCAGGGATTTGATTTTCTTACAGATTAGTGCTATTGATAAGGATGGCAATCCTGTATGGAATGCTAATAACAGAGTGAATGTAAATGTAAACGGTGCAGGTCGTCTGGTTGGTCTTGATAATGGTGATAGTACGGATTATGACCAGTATAAGAGCACAAGCAGAAGATTATTTTCAGGAAAGCTTCTTGCAGTTATTGCTGCTAAGAAGGAAGCAGGTCAGATTAATGTGGAGGTATCATCAGTAGGAATGCCTACAGAGAGTATAACCTTTGAGGCTGTGGAATGTGAGCTTACAGCCGGAGTATGTGCAAATGAAGAGAATACTAAGTGTGCCAATGCTAATAATGTAGACGATAACGAGATTCCGGTAAGAAATATATTCTTAACTGCATCAGGTGATAAGAAATTAGGTCCTGATAACAGAGAGGTAAAGGTTAAGGCAGAGCTTGTTCCGGCTAATGCAACCTACAATGACCTTGTATGGAGTGTTATTAATGATGCCGGAGTAGAGACTAATGTGGCAGAGCTTTGCGGAGAGGGTAATGAGGTAACTCTTAAAGCTCTTGGTGATGGTAATATCTTTGTAAGATGTGCTGCTAAGAATGGTGACAGCAAGGTAAGAATTATCTCTCAGATAGAGTTTTCTATCGAAGGTCTTGGAATGGCTAATATTAATCCTTATGAGTTTGTGGCAGGAAGTCTCTTTACCGCTAGTGATATCGAGCCTGCGGTTGGTCTTGAGAGAGGAATTGTTACAAAGAGAGAGGGCAAGAGCTACATAGCCTATGATAAGGTTGACTTTGGAAAGAACGGCTCGGATGAATTTACCATGCCTGTATATGAGCTTGAGAATAAGCCATTCCCTATCGAGGTATGGAAAGGCATTCCGGGTGCAGAGGGCAGCGAGCTCATGGATACGGTTATTTATGACCTGCCATCTAAGTGGGCTACCTATCAGGAAAAGACCTTTAAGCTTAAGAAACGCTTTAAGGGCGTGTGTACAATAAGCTTTGTGGCTGACCATGCCATTAATATTAAGGGCTTTGAATTTAAGAAATATGAGAAGGCATATGATACTAATTACGCTGTAGATAATGATACTTTATATGGTGATACCTATACTATTACAGTGGATGCCATAACAGGAATTGGTAATAATGTATCAGTTGTATTTAATGATATGGACTTTGCAAAGGGAGTAAGCAAGCTTACTATTTGTGGTCGTTCACCGCTTGCCAAGAATACCATTCATGTACGTTTTGCCGGTGAGGACGGAAGTATTAATCAGCTTGCAGAGTTTGTAATGCCTGAGGGGGCAGGGGAAGAATATGTAGAGCAGACCTTTGAGCTTGAGAGCGTATCGGGCTTAAAGACTGTTAATTTTGTATTCCTTCCGGGCTGTCAGTTTGATTTTAAGTGGTTTAGATTTGAATAGTTTATAAGAAAATGAGGGTATCCAGCTGTATATAATACAGAGGGCTTACCCTCTTCGATTAGGAGAAATATGTTTAAATACAATAAAGAGCATGTAAAAAATACAATTAATATAGCTTGGCCTGCGGTATTGGAATCTTTTTTTATATCCTTTGCGGCATTGGTAGATGCCTTAATGGTAAGCTCATTAGGCTCGGATGCAGTAGCTTCTGTTGGACTTACTACCCAGCCGAAATTTGTTGGTCTGGCATTATTTATCGCAGCCAATGTATCAATATCTGCGTTGGTAGCAAGGCGTAGAGGCTCTAAGGACAGAGAGGATGCCAATAAGATATTTGTTACCTTTTTAGGCTTTATTCTTATAATGGTGGTTATTTTAAGCAGCATTTTGATGTACTTTTCTGATTCAATTATCCGTTTCTGTGGCTCGGAGGCGGAGACACATAAGGGTGCAGTTACATATTACAGAATAATTACGGCAGGAATGATATTTAATGTAATTCAGCTTGGAATTAATGCGGCTCAACGTGGTGCAGGAAATACCAAGATTACCATGAGGACCAATCTGGTATCAAATACCGTTAATGTAATATTTAATTTTCTGCTTATACAGGGGCATTTCGGATTTCCGGCACTTGGGATAGCAGGAGCTGCACTGGCAACGGTGCTTGGTACAGTGGTAGCCTGTATAATGAGTATTGTCTCAATATGCAAAAAGGATAATTTTGTAAGCTTAATATATATTTTCAAGGAAAAGCTACGTCCTTGTATTGTTTCCTTAAAGAGTATTGTTAAGGTGGGCTATAGTGTATTTGCAGAACAGCTTCTGCTGCGAGTGGGCTTTATGGCGACATCATTAATGGCAGCAAATCAGGGAACGGATGCCATGGCAGCTCATCAGGTAGGCATGAATATTATGAGCCTGTCATTCTCCTTCGGTGATGGCTTGCAGTCAACGGCGGTTGCATTAATTGGAAGAAGTCTTGGAGAGAAAAAGCCTGAGCTTGCAAAAGAGTATGGTAAAATATGCAGAATGTTAGGAGGCTGTGCTTCTGTAGTTCTTGCAGTTGTGTATTTCCTTGGTGGAGAAATTCTGTACCGTATGTTCTTTGAGGAAGAGAGCATTGTGGCAATAGGTGTGCAGATTATGCACCTTATGATATTTATTGTAATGCTCCAGATTTCACAGGTTATATATATGGGTTCACTCAGAGGTGCAGGAGATACGCTGTATACTGCTATTGTATCTACAATAAGTGTAACACTTGTGCGTACTCTTGTCTCATATTTCTTCGGCTATGTGCTTGGTTGGGGGCTTCCGGGTATCTGGATGGGTATTGTGGGTGACCAGCTTGCTAGGTTTATTATGGCATCCATAAGATTTAAGCAGGGAAAGTGGACCCAGATTAAGATATAGTGTTTAGGAGGCTCATATGAATTCATATGAAGTAATTAATAAATGTATTGAGCAGGCACAGGCAGAGCTTGACAGGATTCCTGACCATAGGATAAAAATAGGTAATTCATTGACCAGATATGAATGCGTAAACGGTGAATTCATAAAGGTTGAAGCAGGAGACCGAGGAGAAAGTCATAGCTTTGTGGTTGGACATAATGAAAATGAATTTATCGAGGGAATTATCCATGATGCAGTCAGAAGATATGCCTTTTCCTATGAATGCAGGCACAGGAGAAAATTCGAGGATAACAGGCGGCAGGTAAATGAGATTATTGAATACTGCTATGGCTTTTTTAGTAAAGAATATAAGTATGAGCTGTTTGGTAATCTGAAAGACAATATTCATATATATTTTGATTTGCTGGATTATTATGTGAAGGTCAGCAAGGAATATCTTATGGGTAATCCGCCTGAAGGTTTAGTAAAACGCAGACTTGAGTTTATTGCAGAAAAGGAATATGCAGGAAGGTCCGGGGGCATGGTGGATGTGGCATTTACCTTTGAGCTGGTAAGATATAATATTGCATTGATTATAGAGGAGCTGCCGCAGCTTAAGTCATTATACAATTTATATGAAGAGAAATATGCACATTTGCGCTGGCTGGAAAGGGAGACTCCGGATAATCCTGAGAAATATCAGTTAGGGCATTGGAGTTACAATCATTTTATAGCAGCGGAGCAGTTTCTTTACGGGAATATGACGGATGATGCGGAAAGTCTAAGGTGTGCGGCGTATCTTCTCATTGTACGAATCCATACAGGGCGTAATGTAGTAAAGGATGTAGATAAGCTGATAGAGCTTTCTGGATTAGTGGATTTATCAGTATTCAGGTCTGCACTTGAGGATTTATTTGTAACTGACAAGTACGGTGTTTTTAGAGTTGATGGTCGTAAGGAATACTATGATTATTGGGAATATGGCAGGCGAAAGTTAGGCTTGCAGGAATTGTAATTACATAAAATACAGAATTAATAAAACAGGCATTTTTACCAAAAAAAGTGCCTGTTTTTTGTTAAAAAAGCAGAGGGTAAAAGGTGCTTTTGGACTAGAAAGTATATTGATAAGATGTTATAATAACATTATATAGGTACTAAAGTACG
>JAZQLB010000312.1:0-1717 GCA_045542475.1 Lachnospiraceae bacterium
TATTCTATCCACCACATTTTTACTTACAAAGGGCAGAATACTGCTGATATTGTCAAATCTTACACCATTATCAAGTGCCTGCATTACAATCTCATCTGCTGCCGCCCTGTCAAGAAATACAATCAGCGATTCAAGCTTTTCCCAATCAACCTGTGAAATCCTTTTGGCATTTTTAGCAATATTATCAAGCTGGTCCGGCTTAAGAATTGGTGCTGCCTCACTAAGCTCCTCAAGGCTTACCTCATTTTCCCTTATGTACTCATCCAGTTTTCCGTTTACCACATTATTAATAAGCTCTGATTTCTTTCCATAAAGCTCGTCAATGGTTACACCAAATATATCCGCAAGCTCCGGCAGCTTTGAAATATCCGGCATTGAATTGCCCCTCTCCCAGTTGGATACCGCTTGAAAACTAACGCCCATTTTATCGGCAAGCTCTAACTGGGTCATATTATTCTTTTTTCTTAATTCGGAAATTCTAATTCCGACTGCTGTCATGTTAAACATATTCTCCTCTTTTCTGCACCTGTAGGGTACTTCATAATTTTGTATATTGTACGGTAATCGATTACAAGGTCATTATACGGATAAAATATCAAAAAAGCTATAAAGCAGTAATTGAACCACCACTTTGCTCTTACATAAAAAGGGACTCAAGCAGCACTTGAGTCCCTGCAAATACTTTATTATTTTCCGCTCTTTCTTCTTCGCTTATTTTCATACATAATGGCATCAGCCTTCTGTATAATCGCTTCCTCATTAATTCCGTCAGCAACCTTCACCATACAGCAGCCACAGCTTCCTGTTATGGAATATGGCTTCTTAACGGTCTCCTTAAGCTCATCAAGCTTCTGATACAGCTTTTGCGTAAACTGCTCTGCTTTATCCGTACTATTGGTAAAGGAAATGTATACAAATTCGTCTCCTCCGAACCTTGCACAGAAATCATGCTTACCACATATGGAATTAAGCAGCTTGGCAAAGGTGCTTATGGCATAATCTCCATCGTTATGCCCGAAATTATCATTAATATACTTCAAACCATCCATATCAAGAGAAGCAAGCATAATATACTTCCTGTTAGTGTCCTTAGCCATCTGATGTAAGGTCTTCTGAAAACCTCTACGGTTATATATCTTAGTCAGAGGGTCAAGAGCATACAATGCTTCTATCTCAGCATTCTTCTTAAGCAGTTCCTCATTCAAGCGATGCAGTTTTTGCTTATTAGCCTCTGTTGAAAGCATATGTCCTATATGGTTAGTCATTTTAAACAAACGATGTGCCATAGTGTCATCAATATATCTGTAGCCCGTAGCACTAAAGCCGAATACCTGCTTTCTCTCAAGTATTGGCGAAAATACAACAATCGGATAAGTTGCATAGCATTTATCCCATTCATTATCCTTCTTTAGAGGAACAAAAAACTGCCCCTCCTCCCAATGAATTGCCAAAAGCATATCCTCAGGCTTCATATAAATATCCAATGCATTCTTTGATTTCTTACTCTTAGCAGGTAAATAATCTGCGCCCTTTATACTCTCTTCCCGTATAAATAACTGGTACATGGACATATTCCACAATGCAAGAGCTTCTCCATACTGCATGAGAATATCATAAAAATTATCCTGTGCCCCCTCCTTAATACTAAGGTTATTACGCACATAATCATCCCATGTACGATTCTCTATTTTGCCCTGATATTCCTTAATAATATCAT
>JAZQLB010000313.1:0-10893 GCA_045542475.1 Lachnospiraceae bacterium
TGGCCTCCGACTTCTATACCAAAAGCGTATTTTTCAAGTACATACAACTTCCTTGTAATTGGTAGTGCCATAATAAATGCCATTCCATTCTCATGCTTGTCGTAACTCAATGTACTTGCCGCCATCGTCGACATAAGAAACACCGTATACACAAGTCCAAAAGTTACACCATTACTAATCATAAAAAATATACCCAATCCGAAAAATATACCAAGTGAGCTTTTTAACGTTGTCATCAGCTTAAAATCCTTAATAAGTAAACCCTTCATATCTATGCCTCCTTACCTGCTGTCATTATTGTAAGCGCCTGGTCCAAATTACACTTCTCAATAGTGATATCAGTATAATTTTCACTGTAAAACTGTTTATTATTAGTAAGTATACGATAACCATAGTTCTCCTGCTTTGTGCTAATAACACAGCTCTTATCCAGTCTGTCATACTGCTCCTTGGTTACCTTTAATACTCCATATTCATCCATAAGCATATCTATGTTCTCGTGTAATAATATCCTTCCCTCCTCGATAAGATACACATCATCACACAGACCCTCTAAATCACTTGAGATATGAGAACTGATAAGAATACTACAATCCTCACCCTCCATATATTCACGAAGCATATCAAGAATCTTATCCCTTACAACGATGTCAAGACCGGCTGTTGGCTCATCAAGAATCAAAAGCTTCGCCCCATGTGACATGGCAATAAGCAGCTTAAACTTAGCCTTCATACCTGTAGAAAATTCCTTAAGCTTCTTATCCATAGGTATGGCAAACTTCTCACACTTCTTAATAAACTCCTGCTTATCAAACTTAGAATACATGGCATCCATAATTGGAACTATATCCTTAACCTTAAGCTCCGTGCTAAAGCCTGCCTCCGCAAGCACTATGCCCACATTCTCCCTGTCCTTGGCACTAAGCTCTCTAATGTCCTTGCCATCTATTGTAATACGCCCCTCATCCAAACGTATAAGACCAAGAATCGCCTTAAAGGTAGTACTCTTTCCGGCTCCATTTCTTCCAATAAGCGCTGTTACCGCGCCCTTTTTTACCTCCATACTGCAATCAAGCTCAAAGCCCTTGTATTTTTTCTTAACACCATCAACCTTAATCATAAATTAATCCTCCATCACCAGATTAAACAAATCTCTAATCTCCTCGTTACTCATTCCGCAGCTCCTGCCCTTACGGATGGCATTCTCAAGGTCACGCTCCACTTCCTTTTGCTGTTCCTCTGTAAGCAGTGCCTGATTAACACCTGACACAAAGCTTCCCTTACCATGGACTGTAACTATAAAGCCCTCCTGCTCCAAAGTATCATATGCCTTCTTAACCGTAAGTGCACTGATTCGTAAGTCTTTTGCCAAGGTCCTTACAGAAGGAAGATTATCTCCCTGCTTAAGCGTTCCCTTTAATATATCAGCCTTAATCTGCTCCACCATCTGCTCGTAGATTGGCTGCATTGAAGAGTTGTTAATTATAATGTTCATTAAATACCTCACTTGTACAAATGTTTATCGCGATACAAACACTATATAACAGTTTAGAACTGTTGTCAACTGTTTTATACTGTTTATTCATTATTATTATAATGCCAGATGAAACACTTAGATGGGCGAAGATAATTTTAATTCATACCTACCGCCTTTTCCTATATAACATAATAAGATGTCAAATAAATAATCTGACATCTCATACAAAAATATAAGGAGCTCTGCATTTGTAATTGTATTACTTTTTAGAAATATCATATATATTTTCCAGAATTTCAGTCAGATTACCGATTTGCCTGCTATCATATTTGTTGATGATGGATATTATTTTGCTTAGATTGTTCTTTGTTTTTGACTCTCCGAATATAATATAATCACTGCTTACGCCTAACGCCTCTGTAAGCTTCTTTAAGGTTGTAACAGAAAAACCCTTTTTTCCCAGCTCGATTTCATATAGAAATTTCTCCGATATTCCGGCTCTTTCAGCAAGTTCCTCTCTCGTTAAGCCTATGTACTCTCTCATATTCATTATTCTTTTGCCTATTTCCTTATTATTCATATCTTTTCAATAAATGTGTATTTGTATAAATGTTTCTGGTGCACATTTAGTTCCTTTCCCTATATAATACTATAGGATGTCAAATAAATAATCCGACATCCTACTCCTATACAACCTTTTTCAAATTTTTAATCAAAGCTATTATCTGAAGCCTTTCATTCTCACCTATAAGGTTCCAAACATTCTTAAGTAACAACATTTTTCTGTCTTGTATATTTAGGAAAAATGATGGCGGATAACCGGACATCTCATACAGAAATATAAGGAGCTCTGCATCTGGAAATCTTTTTTCCTTCTCAAAGGCTCTATATTTCTTAATACCAATTCCCATTATTTGTGCCATGTCCGTCTGCGATTTACCCTTGCCAAGTCTTATATATGTCATCATGGAAAAGTCATTCCATTCATCAACATATGCATCCAACAAAGTAATCATAATTTTGTCACTTTTGCTAAGCTTATGAATATCAGACCTTTCCAAAAGCCTTAAGACTATCTCTGCAACTATTTTCATTGCAAAATCCCTGTCGCCTTCATCTGGAAACCATTCATACATGGAATCCAACTCCTGCCCCTTAATCTCCATAGGCTTGCCAATAACAAGGTCGTCCACATCTATCCCAAGACTCGAAAATACCCGCAAATGTATATCTGTAATTTTCGTAGCACCATTTTCTATATATGAATACTGCTCCTGCGTTACACCCAAAAGCTTACCTATATCACTTTGATATAAGCCTAATGAATGTCTATATACCGCAAGCCGCTTGCACATATCGTCATAATTGCTCATAACTCTATCATCTCCGTACCATTTCTGTGTACTTATAGAATTAGTTTATAGCAATTATTGTATGCCCAATTAGAGCTATATATTTATATCAGAGAGAATTGAGAATTTTATCTAAAATTTCTATTTATTGAAGTAATAGATGAAACAAGGGTATCCGCCAGGATTATAAGCTGCTCTCTTTGTGACAAAGTCAAGGCAGATTTAATTGACAGAATTGGTTCCAGAAAATTCATTCCTTTTAGGGTGGATAGAATTTCCTTCATAAGCCTTCCGCTGTTTGGTGCCCATGAGCCATTTTCAATAATGCCAATTGTGCGGTTCTGGAGATTATGGGTTGCTATGTCTCTTAAAAGCTCATCCATTGTTATAAAAATACCCATATTATAGGTGGTTGACGCAAATACAAGATGGCTGTATTCAAAGGCTGCTGCCACTATCTCCGAAGCAGGCGTAACTGATACATCATACATTTTAGTTCTTATACCCCTGTCCCTTAACATACACGCAAGTACATTTGCTGCATTGGCTGTGTTACCATACACGGACGCATAAGCAATCATAACTCCTACTGTTTCCGGCTCATAGAGACTCCACTGCTGATATTTTGTAAAATATGCCAAAAGATTATTTCTCCACACAAAACCATGAAGCGGACAAAGCATATCTATCTCATAATTCTCCAGCTTTTTTAACAGCCCTTGTACCTGCGAACCATACTTTCCAACAATATTAGTATAATAGCGCCTTGCCTCTGGCAGATATTCTTCCATAAAATCCACCTCGTCTGCAAACAATGCACCATTTAAAGCCCCAAAACATCCAAAGGCATCCGCTGAAAACAAAATATGCTCTGTTTTATCATAAGTAACCATAACCTCCGGCCAATGTACCATAGGCGCCATAAGAAATGTAAGCTCATGACTGCCACAATTAAGTGTGCCACCCTCTTCAACGAGTTCAAAATGAGCACTAACTGTCTCACCAAAAAACTGATGTATCATATTTTTTGTTAATCTATTGCATACTATGATAACATCAGGATACAGCATAATAATACTTTTAAGAGTTGCTGAGTGGTCAGGCTCCATATGCTGCACAATCACATAATCAATTTTTTTCCCATCAAGTATATGCTGTACATTCTCTATAAACACCCTCTCTACTGCCATGTCAACAGTATCAATAAGTACTGTTTTTTCATCCATAAGAAGATAAGAATTATAGGAAACACCATAGGGCACCGAATACACACCCTCAAACATCGCCAGTCTTCTGTCATCGCCACCTACCCAGTGTATATCTTTTGTAATGTTTCGGGTACAATACATAGAAAACCTCCGTCATGTTTATATAATTATCGTTTACTATTTTTTTAATAATATACTATTGCAAAAAGGGACTTGTGGAGACTAAGTCCGATGAATCTGCCATTGCAAAAGATGTCTTCGCCAAGCTTAGACAAGAAATAAGAATTACACTATAAAAATAACCAATCAGGCTCAGGAGCAATTACATGAAATCACTAATTACATAGCACTCCACCTGAAAGCTCCTGATGCCTCACTTAATCTTGTTAATTTCTTAGAACAATCAATAATGTCATGAAATTATTTTCCCTCAGCCACTCTCAAAATCGAATCCGCTGCCGCCACAGCTCCCCCACTATTCTTAAAGCTCTCAGCGATAACCGCTGCGTTTTTCTTATAAGAATTATCTGTCATAACCTGCTCAATAGCAGACTTAATAGAATCCACATTATTCTTATTAAGATAAATTCCTGCCCCCACATCAGCCACACGTCTTGCCACGCCGCCCTGCTCTGAGGTCTGTGGAAACATAACCATCGGAACCTCGTAATAGAGGCTTTCACTCACGCTGTTCATTCCACAATGTGTCATAAACGCATCTGCCTTCTGTAGCACCGCAATCTGGTCAACACTGTTATATACCTTAATATTCTCAGGCAGCTCACCAAGCTGTGAAATATCAGTCATGCTGCCAACGGACATAATCACATCATATTTACCATCACCTAATGCCGCAATACAATTCTTATATAATTTCAGCATAGCATTATTCACAGTTCCCATTGAAATATATATAAGCTTCTTATCGGATTTTTCAATGTTTTCCTTAGGCTCACGGATAGATGGACCTACGAAGAAATATTTATCCGAAAAGGTCTCTGCACAAGGCTGAAATTCCTTGGAGGTATATACAACGGTATTGGTATTATTATCATTCTGAATAATGTCTAACACACTCTTAACCGGATACCCCTTATCCTGCAATCTCTTAATATCCTTATTAATCTTTGACATGGAAAAAATCATGCCTAAAAGCTGCCCTATACTCTGCCTCATAATCTTTGCGGAATGCTGGTTAAAGGCAAAGGTGGTAGTAGAGGACACAAAAGGTATTCCCATTTTAAGTGCAACCGCCTTCCCCCATACTGCCATGGAATCTGCCACAATACAATCAGGCTTAAGCTTTTCCATCTCCTTACATACCATATCATCAAGTGACAAAGTTGTATCAACTAAGAGCTTTGTTGAAAATGCCAAATCCTTGCCTACTCTTGCTCCATCCTCTGGCTTAATATTAAGCTCTGCATCGTACTTATCACAAGGTACGAATCTGGCACCCATCGCCTCTATCTTCTCCCGAAAAGGCTCATAGGAATAATATGTAACCTCATGTCCTCTGCTTACTAATTCTCTTACTACTCCCAGTGTAGGATTAGTGTGTCCATGTGCCGGAATACAAAAAAATACTATCTTACTCATAAGAAACCCTCCTATTGTTTATCCGTTGGTATAATATCTCCCATTACTGCATTCATATATTTATTAATCGTGTCCTTAGGCGGAATGGCTATTCCACGCTCCTCGTCCCCAAAAATAATCAAGGTATCTCCCGGCTTAATATTAAAAATATCTCTCGCCTCCTTGGGAATAACGAACTGTCCCTTCTCGCCAATCTTTACCGTCCATGCATATTTGCCCTTAAGATTTTCCATGCCTGCCTCCTTGGTATATTAAGTTTAAAAAGTATGATTTGTTACACTTAGTATACTTTTCATTTTTCAAAATGTCAATACAATACTAAAGAAAAATGCACCCTCGGCAATAATGAACTACCTTAAGGTGCATCTTACTTTTAATATTCTTTTTTCTTAACTCTCATAATACTGTGCCTGAGCATGCCACAGTCTGCGGTACAAGCCCTCCTGCGCCTCAAGCTCCTCATGAGTTCCACGCTGGATTACATTTCCCCTATCAAATACCAGAATATCCTTACAGAAACGGCAGGATGCAAGTCTATGTGAAATATACAGAGCCGTCTTATTTCCAACCATCTTATCAAAGCCTGCATATACCTCGCATTCCGATAATGGATCAAGTGCCGCTGTAGGTTCATCCATTATTACAAATGGTGCATTCTTATAAATAGCTCTTGCAATCGCCATTTTCTGCTTCTCGCCACCTGAGAAATTAATACCGCTCTCATCATATTCCTTGCCCACATATACCTCATCGTTAATGCTCTCAAATCTCTCTGAAAGCCCGGCTCTGCTGATGGCTTCCTGTACACGCTCGTGGTCAACCTTTTCCGATGCTGCAATATTCTCGCCAGCCTTTAATGACAATATCTGGTAATCCTGAAATACTGCTGAGAATAAGCCGAGATACTCGTCATAATCATATTTTGTAATGTCAATTCCATTAAGCTTAATTGTGCCTTCTGTTACATCGTATAATCTGCATAAGAGCTTAATAAATGTAGTCTTTCCTGAACCATTTTTACCAACGATTGCAAAACGCTCTCCAATATCCAGCTTTAGGCTGAGATTTTTAATTACATATTCATCACTACCCGGATATTTAAAAGACACATTATCAAATTCCACAAGGAAACGGTTATCCCTGCGCTTTTCTACCGGAATGGTTCCCCTGTATTTCTTTTCCTTAAAATCAATATAATCAAGATAATCCCTGCCATAATTGGCAATTCTCTTAAAGCCCGAAACTCCAAGCAGAATCTCAGACACACCCTCGATACATTTTACAATACCGCTGGCGTAAAGAACCACATTTCCTATGCTGATAAGTCCCATGTAAGCATTAATGGCAACATATATATACACACATGCCATACAGATATTTGAAAGGATATTATTTATCAAGGTTCCGCTCAGGTAGATACTGCGGTCCTTTTTTAGATATTTAAACGCTTCTTCGTCCTGCTTATGAATAGTCTCATCAATAAAAGCTTCCTGGCCAAATATTCTAAGGTCTTTGCCTCGTTCACTCACAGTAAGAATATTCTTTACAATATAGTCTCCTATTTTCTTACAGTCAGCATACTTCTCGAACATTTTGTGTCCCTTTTTACCATAGGAATTCTCAGTTGCATAGGCTCCATATATTGCCCCTATGATAACAGCCAGCATTAAAAGATTCATCCATATTGAACCGATTATCCCGTTACCATTACCACCTGCAAAAAGCGGAATAACTATAATCATTGCCGTTATTGTATGTATCAGACCGCAGAAACCTCTGTCTAACGGCCATATAAGGTTCCAGTAGATTCCGCCCCTGACATTAATAACCTGCTCCTGCTTACGTTTCTTCTCCTGAACCTCCTGATTCTCCAGATGTTCATAGTCAATCTCCATACTTGCATCATTAAGATCCTGATTCTGCCTCTCCATGGAATTCTCAAGTCTGGCATTAAGATATTTTCTAAGAATGGCAGAACCAAGGTATATTAAAAAATTAATTCCCATACCAATGGCGAGATAGGTAAGCAAGGTCTTATAGGATCTACCTGCAACAATTCCGTCTATCAGTATGCTTGATAATATCAGCACCGTATAAGGACCGATACCCTCTAAAATATCAGTTGCTACACAGGCATATACAACGCCCTTATTCCGCTTGGAATATAGAGAAAACAGTCTGCTGATTATTTTTAAATCCGACTCCTTTTTCATAACCTTACACCTCCCCTTCCATATATGACTCGCGGCGTTTTTTATCTGCCTCATCCTTATAATACTGGCTCTGCAGCTCATACAGTTGGGCATACTTTCCATTATGCTTCATCAGTGTATCATGAGTTCCGCTTTCTACGATATTACCATCTTCAAGAAGCACTATTCTATCGCAGAACCTTGTACTTGATAATCTGTGAGATATGTAGACTGAGGTTTTCCCCTTGGTTACTTCACCGTATTTCATGTAAATTTCATTCTCAGCAATAGGATCAAGTGACGCTGTCGGCTCATCAAGAATCAGAAGCGGTGCATCCTTATACAATGCCCTTGCAAATAAAAGTCTCTGCTTCTCTCCGCCGGAGAAGTCCACCGCATCCCTATTAACATCCTTAGCAAGCAGACTGTCACCACCCTTAGTAAGTCTGTCATATCTTTCTTTAAACCCTGACTGCTGCAAGGTCTCATACAGCCTGTCTTTGCTTATCTGTTCCTTGCCACATGACGCAATATTCTCATCAATAGCAACCGGTAAGATAGTATAATCCTGAAACAGTACCGATATAAGGCTATAATACTGCTCTCTCGAAAAATCCTCAATCGGTATTCCGTTAAGAAGAATCTCTCCCTTAGTCGGTGCGTAGAAACCGCAGATTAATTTAACCAATGTGGTCTTACCGGCTCCGTTAAGTCCTATAAGTGCCAGCTTCTCCCCTGCATTAATCTTAAGATTCATATTAGAAATAACCGGTTTGTCTGCTCCCTCATATGTAAAGCTTACGTTTTTAAGCTCCAATGTTACCGCATTTTTCTTAATCTCTTCAAGCTCTGAATCATCCAGCTTATTATCTCCATTACGTCTCTCTTCCGTGTCGAAATACTCCCTTATGCTTCCAAAGGTATTACCTATAATTCCAAGAGATCACGCCTGTCTGAAGCACTGGAATGACAATCCTAAAAAGCTGTTAACAAGTCCGAAATAAAATACAAAGTCAGCCAGTGACAGCTTACCTTCCACTACCATATATACCAGATATCCATATACCGCCAAACCACTTGCTGCACGAAGGAATGCCTCAGCCGAATTCTTAATGCAGTACCAGTTATGAATTCTGTAATAGGTTTTATTCATGCCATCCAGGTCTTTAGCATATCTATCCTTTAACCAATCAGCCATCTTATATATTCTGATGTCTTTACCTGCTGCCGGCTCCATACTTTTGCCTGTAAGATAATTCATCTTCTTAGAATAATCAGCTAATGTTGGATGTGCCGCGCTATGCTTGGTTCTAGCCAGCTTTAAAAGCTTAATCGACACAAATGTACATAGTGCTAAAAGAATAATAATCCACACACTTACCCTTGCAAGTATAACTGCGTAAACAATCGTTGGCACAAGCAAGGATATTACATACGGAAGGTTACTTACTGCCTCCTTGATACCTCTTCCCGTATAAATGGCAGTATATGCAATATTGGAACGATTCTGAAAATCCTTGGTCTCAAGAATCTCATAATCCACCTTCATACGCTTGGCTTCAAATGCCTTCATATAATGTCGTGAATAAAAGGTTCTGCCCTCGTTGCAATATACCATGGCTGCAGATTCTATAAGCTGGAATACCAGCATAGCAATTAACACCACTGCCATATATAAAATATATTTTTGTAAATCCCATTTATCCTCTAGTCCCTCAACCATTAATGAAGGCAGATAATTACCTGCAATGTCCCTTATAAATGCAGGTATTGGTCTTAAAATTCCTACCCAGAAAAGTAGAGGCTCCCACCTAAACAGATTCTTGTAATGGTAAGCCAGGTTACTAAGAAAGCTGTATTTAGTGGTGTTTTTCTCCATTCGGGCACCGTTTTGGTATAGCATATTCTATTCCTCCTGTTTATTAAGCTTATTGTCTTGTGGCAAATACCCATCTGTTATGTTTCTGTAAAATTTCCCAATTCTATATATCTCCTAATCCTCTTTGCAATTCTCTTCAAATACCTTCATAATATACTTCTGATACGCCTTATCATCTCTGCCAATCCTATAAAAATAAACATATATCTGCACCATATAGTATTTAACATATTTATACTCAAATGTACCTACCGAAGAATACCCCTGCAAAAACAAATCCACCTCTTCCTTCGTATTTAAAAACCTCTGTCCCGGTCTTAAGATTAATGCCCATGCAATATCAAACTCCTTGTTTCCTAATCCAGCCAGCTCGAAATCTAATATTGCCGACATATGTCTATTCTCCCACAGAATATTGGCATAATGGAAATCACCATGACAGAAGCATTTGTTAATTATTGGCGGTTTATTTTTCATCAGATAGTCGTAGACAAATCCAAACCCATCTTCTTCAAAATACTCCTTTTCAGGGATATGAAAAAATCTACGGTCCTTAACTTCACTAAACTCTCCCTTAATGTCATGCAGCTTCGCCAGTGTCTGCCCATATTCATACATATACTCCATGGACATTTTCGATGCATTATCTCCTACAATGGCAGATAATCGCTCTCCTGGTAATGACAAAGAAACTACAAACTGCTCCATAGTCTCATCATAATCAATGATTTTAGGTACAATATCAAGCTTCAACGCATTTATGGTCTTAATTTCATTTTTTATGTCGGCACCATTCTGTCTTGCCGACTTTATGAATACATCTACTTCTTCGTTCTCACATATTCCCTTTGCATGAAACACATCATTTCCGGCATGGGGATAGCCTAATATCTCTGTTAGTCTAAAATTCTTATATTGTAAATCATATGGATTTATCGTATCACGCCACTTTTTTGGATGTCTCATAATTTCCCCCAGTATTCTCTTCACCTATTTCACTACGCAAGCAACTACATAATCTATTATGCACCTTTGAAAAAAGGCTAAGAAGCATCCCTGCATAATAAATTATGTATCTTGCTAACTATAATTTTCTTTTACAAATGCATTATAACATATACCTAACAAAAAAACGCAATTCTGCACGAAATGTACTCCATTACGCACGAATTGCATTTTTCTTATC
>JAZQLB010000314.1:0-4492 GCA_045542475.1 Lachnospiraceae bacterium
TTCCAAAAGATGAATCGTATTGTATTCGATGTATCCCGAAAACTTGGCAAGGAAATTGAGTTGGAAGTTATCGGAGAAGATACAGAAGTGGATAAGAAAATCATAGAAAATATTTCAGACCCTCTTATGCACTTGGTTCGAAATTCCGTTGACCATGGTATCGAGATGCCAAGTGAACGAGCGGCAGCTGGCAAGATCGAAAAGGGTAAGGTAACATTATCAGCTAAGAATGAGGGTGGTAAGGTAGTTATTACCGTAGCTGATAATGGTAAGGGTCTTAATAGAAACAAGATTCTGGAAAAGGCAAGAAAGCAGGGCTTGCTTGACTGGAGAAGGGATGATAATTCCTATACCGATAAGGAGGTATATCAGTTTATTACCTTACCGGGCTTCTCAACTAAGGAGGCTGTAACCGAATATTCGGGCAGAGGCGTTGGAATGGACGTAGTAGTATCCAATATTCAGGCGATAGGTGGAAGTCTTGAGATTGAGAGTACACCAGGACATGGAAGCCAGATGATTCTTAAAATACCTTTAACCCTTGCCATTATAGATGGAATTGTAATGGAGGTTGGTAATTCATCCTTTGTTATAGAGACTGGACTTGTTAAGGAATTCTTAGGATCAAGGAGTGCGTTGTTTACTACAGACCCTGAAGGCTCAGAATACGTCATGATTCGTGGCGAGTGTTATCCTCTGCTTAGGGTTGGAGAATGGTATCAGCTTAAGGGTTATAAGGCCGACTTGAATAATGGTATGCTTGTGCTTATCGAGGTTGAGTCGAAGAAGATTTGTATGTTCGTGGATGCACTTGTTGGCAAACAGGAAATAGTGGTTAAGCCTATTCCTGATTATATTAAGAAAATACAAGGCTTATCAGGATGTACACAGCTTGGTGACGGAAGTATTGCATTAATACTGGATGCAGCCGGGCTGAATGGATAAACTACAGAAAGGAAAGGTGCATATGAGCGGACTTACAACACAGCAGGATAAATATGTAACCTTCAAATCAGGTAATGAGTATTTCGGACTGAAAATACAATATGTCAGGGAGATAATTGTTATTCAGGAGATTACGGAGATACCTGAGAGTGAGGATTTCATAAAGGGTCTGATTAATTTAAGAGGCAAAATAATTCCTGTAATAGATGTGAGAATAAGGTTCAGACAGGAACCGATACCATACACGGACAGAACCTGCATTATTGTTATTAATGTGAATGATGTTGTGGTTGGTCTGATTGTTGAAAGAATTGCCGAGGTTGTGGAGATTAAGGAAGAGGATATTTTAGAACCGCCTACCCTCGGAAATGAAGAAAAGGTTCAGAACAAATTTGTATATGGTATAGGCAAGGTTGGCGAAACCGTTAAGCTTTTACTTGATCCTGAAAGAATACTTAAGGATGATGAGAATTTGTTATTGGATGAAACATCAGAAGAGACTATAGAAGAAGGAGAATAAATATTATGAAGAATTTAAAAATACGCACAAGATTAACAATTGGTTTTGTCGCAATAGGTATCGTATTGGTTCTGTGTTTATATTTTGGATATACAACAGCAGCACAGATTGTTACAGTTGAGGATCAGGCACATTATTTGAGCAGCTATGGATATTTTACAGCAGTTGAGTTTGTGGTAATGATTATTGTGGTAACCGGTATATCAGTTTCGCTTACTCGTACAATAAGCAAGAATCTTGATGTTCTTACAAAGGCAGCAGATGAGCTGGCAATGGGTAAGGTGGATGTTAAGATAAACAAAATCTATAATGATGAATTTGGCGTCCTGATGGATGATTTTCAGAAGGTAATTGATAATGTTAAATATCAGTCAGAGATTGCACAGGCAGTTGCTGCCGGAGACATGACAGTTGAGGTTGTTCCTAAATGTGATGAGGATGTTATGGGACATGCCTTAAAGCAGATGGTTGCACAGAATCAGCATTCGCTCAGCAATATTAAGGATGCTGCATATCAGGTAACAACAAGCTCGGCACAGGTAGCGAGTGCCAGTGAAGCATTGGCGCAGGGCTCAACAGAGCAGGCAAGTGCCATTGAAGAGATTACAGCTTCCATTGATGATGTGGCTGAGAAGACAAAGCAGAATGCAGAGCAGGCTAATGAGGCTGCACAGTTAATGGCACAGGTAATGGAGAATGTTAAAAAGGGTAATTCAGAGATGCAGGAAATGGTTGTTGCTATGGAAGAAATCAACAAGGCATCAGAGAACATTTCTAAGATTATCAAGGTTATTGATGATATTGCATTCCAGACTAATATTCTTGCACTTAACGCAGCAGTTGAAGCAGCAAGAGCAGGCGAAGCTGGCATGGGCTTTGCAGTAGTTGCGGAAGAGGTTAGAAATCTTGCAGCAAAGAGTGCTGAGGCAGCAGCAGAGACTGCAGAGATGATAGAGGATTCTATCAGTAAGGTAGAGGCAGGCTCTAAAATTGCACACAATACAGCACAGGCACTTGATGAGATTACATCCGTTGTGAAGAAGTCAGAGGCTATTGTTACAGATATTGCAACAGCATCTAATTATCAGGCAACAGCTATTGCACAGATTGATAAGGCAGTTGACCAGGTATCACAGGTTGTACAGACTAACTCAGCGACAAGTGAGGAATGTGCGGCAGCAAGTCAGGAGATGGCTGAGCAGGCAGGTCGTGTTCGTGAAATGATGGCTGTATATCAGTTGGGTGACGGTTCTTCAAGCTATGATGCAGGCTGGGGAAAGAAAAAGTCAGCAAAGAAGTCTAATGAGCAGATTATTTCCTTAGGCGGTAATTTCGGTAAATATTAAGCTATAGAAGGCAAAGCATACTGACGTTTTGCGTGTTGTCCGGGTGGGAATACCTAAAGCGGAGCAGGCGGGGCGTTGGTATGCTTTTACTTATTTTTGGCGCATTTTGCGAAAAGTACATTACGGGCAGAAATGGATAATGTGTTTTTCGAAGAATGCGAAGAATATATCATAAGGAGGTTTTGAAATTGGAAAAATTTACATACGAGGGTAAAAATAAAAATACTATAGAGCTTTTTTGGCTTATAGTATACAGCATTTATAATTCCAATATAATAATAAGCTATGCAAAACTGAATTTGGTTATCAGTTATATTTCCATGGGAATAATGGCAGTGTGCTGGGGTTTTTATATCGGAAAGTATAAAAGCTATGCGTTTAGAGCTACGTTTAGTGCAATTGTGTTGCAGCTTAGTATAGTTTTCTTTGCACTAAAGGCGGAGACTATTACACAGGCTATACCGGTTTTTATGTTGTTTGTAGTAATGCTGGGCTTGTATGGTATTGAAAAGCTGATATATATTCCGGTTATAACAGGTATTGGTATATACATATATCATGGATTGATAATAAATAGCGCAGGACTGACTACGATGAGGGAGACCGCAAGCTATTTCGGACCGCTGGGAAATCTGTTGCTTTTAGAATATGTGGTGTACATATGGACAAAACGTAACCGTGAGGGTAGTACCCAGCTTTTAAAGGTTATCAAGGATTTGAAGGATGCGGAGAACAGCCGAGATGACTTTCTTGCTAATGTCAGTCATGAAATCAGAACTCCAATTAATACAATCTGCGGTATGAGTGAGATTATTCTTAAGGAAGAGCTGTCTTATGAGATTAGGGATAAGGTAATGGATATTCAGGTGGCAGGACGTAATTTGACCTCTGCGGTAGGAGATATTCTGGATTTTTCCGAGCTGCAGTCAGGTAAGATGGAGTTAGAGGAGGAGGCATATAATATAACATCAACAATTAATGATGTTATTAATATGACGCTTGCTAAAAAGAATGAAAAGAAGATAGAGCTTATTGTGGATTGTGATGCCAATATTCCATCTGCATTATTTGGAGATGAGAAAAAGCTTAGAAGAGTAATTCTTAATCTTGTAGATAATGCCATCAAGTTTACAGAGGCAGGCTGTGTGGGAATTACCATAGGCTATCGTAAGGAAAGTTATGGGATTAATCTTGTGGTTATAGTTAAGGATACCGGAATCGGTATGGATGAGGTAAGCCTTGAAAAAATATTCAGAAGCTTTAATCAGGTGGATGCCAGTAGAAGACGTCAGGAAGGCGGGCTTGGATTAGGACTTGCTATTTCCTATGCTCTTATCCAGAAAATGGGTGGAATTATTAATGTTAAGAGTAAGAAAGGGAAAGGAACTACAGTCCAGTTTGTCTTGCCGCAGAAGGTGCTTGAGGAGGCTCCAATTGTATCAGTTGAAGACGGGGAGCATATTAATGCTACCTGCTATATTGATATGGAGCAGTTTGCAGTAGAAGAAATAAGGGACGAATATTCAAGGATGATAAGGCATATGGTTGGGCAGCTAAAAGCGAAATGTCATGTGTGCAGAAATATGGCAGAGCTGCAAAGAAGGCATGGAAAAGAGCCATTTACTCATATTTTTACCAGTATTATGGAGTATATCAATAATAGGGAATATTTTGATATGTT
>JAZQLB010000315.1:0-4842 GCA_045542475.1 Lachnospiraceae bacterium
GGCGAAGGGCTTTGTTGTATCGATTGATGATTTTGGTTCAGGTTTTTCGGCACTCAGCCTTCTTAAGGATTTGCCAGCTGATATAATTAAGATTGACAAGGGCTTTATTCAGGAATCTTCTAATAATGCCAGAGGTAAGAAGGTTATACGTAATATAATTGCCATGTGTAAGGACCTTAAGATGGACGTTGTTACAGAGGGTATTGAGACTAAGGAACAGGTGGATTTCATTACCAGCTGTGGTTGTCAGATTGCCCAGGGCTTCTATTATTCAAGACCATTGTCAATAAAGGATTTTGTAAGATATTGTGAAGAGAATCTTGCTAATCCATTAGAGAACTATACCTTCCGTCTTAATGGTAATTTAAAGTCTGAGGACGGAAGTATGGAGGGCGTTATTAAGGGTGAAGGCTTTAGTTATGGTCCGGGTATATATTCGGATGCACTGTCACTTCATTTTCCGGGTGGTATTAAGGAGACGAACCTTGTTAATTTCCCATCCAATACGGTTATTAATGACAGCTTCACCATATCGCTTTGGATTAGGCCACAGAAGCTTCATCAGTGGACCTCAGCCTTGTTCATTAAGTTTGAAACAGGCTTTGTAAGTCTTGTTCCCCTTGCGTGGGAGGGGCATTCGGATTTCCGTATCCGAGATGTAAAGGAAATCAATGGCTGGTATGATGTTAGCGGTTGTCTGTTGCAGGAGAATACATGGACCCATTATGTGGCAACCTATAATGCAAAGACAGAGACAGCGGTAGCCTTTATTAATGGTGATGTTGTAGGCAGGATGGAGAATGTTCCGACTAACAGATTTGCTAACTGGGTTGCTTTGGGTGGAGATGTATATCAGCCTTCATTTGTGGGCAATATGTGTGAGTTGGTTATTTATAATGAAGCCAAGGATTATGACTTTGTAAAGAATCTTCATGCAGAATATGTTGAGAGAGATAATTTCATAGCATTTAATCCATAATCAGTAAGGGAGCCTTCAGATGGAGGCTTCCTTTTGCGGTTTTGGATAAAGTGGATAATGGTGGGATATTGTGCTTTAAAAGGGTTAATTATTATGTTATTTATGTCGATATATATAATGAAACAAGAACTACACAGCAAATGGATTTGCTGATATTAGCACAAGGAGGGCTGTTATGAGCTGGTTATCACAGATAGAGAATGTTGCTTCTGCTAAATCGGCAGAAACCGATAAGGCGCAGAAGAGTGAGAAGCGTGCTTTTTATGGTAAGACTGTTGGTAATCCTAAGTTAAGTGAGAGTGCGCAGAAGTATTATGAGGAGCTTAAGAATAAGTTTTCGGGAATGGAGTTTATTCTTGTAAGTGCTGATAAGAAGGAGGAGGCACAGGCGCAGGCTGCCAGATATGCACGTCAGGATAAGACAGTTGTTCTTATTGATGATGAAAAGATTGAGAGAATGGCATCGGATGAGAGCTATCGCAAGCAGTATGAAGCAATTCTTGCAAATGCACAGGCTATGACCATACAGATGCAAAAGGAGCTGCCTTCTACAGGGCAGAATATAAGAGGCTTTGGAATTCAGGTAAATGATAATGGAACGCTTTCATATTTTGCAGTAATAGATAAGTCGTTAGCGGCACAGAGAGAACGTATTGAAGAGAAGGCAGAGCAAAAACGTGCTGAAGCTAGGAAGGAAGCAAAAAAACAGCGTGAAGAGAAGCTTGAGGAGGCAAGGGAGAAACTAAAGAGTGAGGATACTGTAACAATAACTGCTACCTCACTGGAGGAGCTGATTAAAAAGCTTACGGATTATACTTATGAGGATATGAGTAATAATGTATTAACCGAAGCAGAGCTACAGGTCGGACAGCATTTCGATATTAAAATGTAATTTATCAGGATACACAGGCACCGGGTTTTGATTTTTATCAGAATCCGGTGCTTGATTTTATTTGCCGGAGGGGTTACTATATAAGGTGGAATATTTTTCGTTTAAAACGATTAGCTCCATTTGGAAAGGATAAATAATTTGTATGGCTGGTAACGGTGTTAATAACAGGAACACACAAGGTTCAAATAGGAATCGTAGTGTTTCAAGAAATACAAGTAATAATTACAGAATACCGGATGTTCTTGAATATAAAAGTGTTAAAACGGTAAAACAGGTAAATAATAAAAAACGTAAGAAAAAGGATAATACCATGTCAGTGCTTATAGGCTTACTGGGTGGTTCTACGGTTGTTGCATTTCTTCTGTGTCTTGTATTGCTGGCACAGCATTTTACCGGGAAAGAAGTTGCAGGCAGTAATGGCGGTGGTGTGACTATTTCAACAGTACCCTTTGAAGTGGATACAAAGCCACATTATGTGAGTATTAATATGGAGTCATGTACCGTTGTTGTTGGGCAGAGCTTTACGATAACAGTATCGGCTTATCCCTCAGAGCTTATGACATCAGTTATCTGGAGCAGTAATAATGAGAATGTTGCACTGGTAGATGACAGGGGTGTTGTTACCATTGTGGGAGAGGGGATAGCTGCGATAACAGCAACATCCGGAGAATGTTCAGATGCAATTGCACTTGAGGCTGTAAGCAGTGAGGGTGCACAGACAAGTCTGGGGCTTCCGATGTATTCTAAGGTTGAGAGTGTTACAAGTGAGGGAAGTCTTGCACCGGTAACGCCTTCCCAAGGTGTGATTCAGGAGACTGATGGAAACCAGAGTGGTAATGCAGAGGAGACACAGCCTTACGAACCGGAGGGTGGTAATAATTCAGGCGGACAAAGTGGTAATGGCAATGGACAGGAGAGTTTCCCAACTGCAGGACAGCCGGAGCAGAATACTACGGGTTCGCAGGAGACTACGGAGGAATATACAATACCGACACTTCCGACATCTGAGGTGACTACTCCGGCAGCTGATATTAACACTGAGGATATGTTTGCCGTGCTTACAGAGGCGGGCTTTACACAGTATATATCTACTGCGTGTATATATAAAGAGAATGATACCTATATGGGCGAGATAATTGTTGAAGCAGACAGCGTTCATATATATATAAAGAATCGTTCAGAGAGCTTTGATTCTGCTGTGAAAAAGGCACTCGCATATCTGCTTCCAAGCTCATCTGATAAGGTGTGGAGCACATATATCAGTGCGGATACTGATAAAACAATCAGTTTTGATGGCAGGAATGTAAGAATTGTATTACCGGCAAAGAATGCACATTCGCAGATTATTGTATTTAATAATTAAAAAAGAGATGCTATATTAATTGGAATATGTTATAATAAAGGGTAATATGTAAGAGTAAGGAGAGTTTATGGTTAACAAGCGAAAAGTCAGACTTATGGCAAGAACCTCTATGTACGAGAAACATGAGAAGAATAATGAACTTAAGATGGCCAATTATTATAAGGGTGACTATGTGGGGGCACATATGCTTATTACAGGAGTGGCAGTTACCATAGCCTACCTGTTATGCATTCTGTTGCTGTGTATATGCAAGTTTGAATATATAATTAATAACTTGACCAAGCTGGATTATAATAAGCTATTCAGTAACGGACTTATTGTTTATATTGTTATACTGATTGTTTATATGATAATTTCTTATTTTGTTTATTCAATAAGATATTCTACAGGAGAGAGTGGAATTAAGTTTTATATTAATCGTCTTAAGAAAATACATAATCTTAACAAGGACGAGAAAGCTGACAAAGAGAGAGAGGATGTATAATGACAGAGCTGTTAATTTTTAAGGAGAAAATCAAATCCTTCTATGGCAAATATGATATTATTATCGACCATGTTATTAAGTTTCTTGCAGCATTAGTATCCCTTTGTGTTATTAATGCCAAGATTGGGTATAATGACAGGCTTTCCAGCGGAATAGTTGTATTTCTGGCTTCGCTGGTAAGTGCATTTCTTCCGGGAGGGCTGACTGCGGTAGTGTGTGCAGGCTTTATTATCCTTAATCTTGTATCAATGTCGTTGGAATATGCAGGAATTGCCTTGCTTATGTTTCTGCTTATGTTTTTACTGTATTTTATATTTTCACCAAAGTGCAGTTATATATTATTGCTTGTGCCGGTATTGTTTTTTATGAATATTCCATATGCGGCACCTATTCTTATCGGTCTGGCTACAGGTCTGGTTGGTGTAATTCCTGTGATATTCGGAATATATATATTCTTTATGATGGATTTTGCACCGGAATTTGCAAATGCGGCAGTGACCTTTGGAGAGGATGGAATTATCCAGAAAATAGTATATATAGTTGATAATACGATTATGAATAAGGAGCTTATAGTACTTGGTGTTGTTTTTGCGGCGACAATAATACTTGTGTATATTATTAAGACTATTTCCATTGATTATTCATGGATGATTGCTATTATTACAGGCGGTATTGTGGAAACAATACTGGTTATAATGTCATATCTTATGCTGTCGCTTGAATTTAGCATGCTGCTTTTGGTTCTTGGTGTAATAGTTGCCGTTGTGCTGGGTGTTGTACTGCATTTCTTTGTGTTTGCGGTAGATTATTCACGAACGGAGTATGTACAGTTTGAGGATGATGATTATTACTACTATGTAAAGGCTGTGCCTAAGTATTCTGTTGCTAAGGCTGAGGTTAAGATTAAAAAGATTAACGAGCGTGTGGAGGAGCAGGAGGAACAGCTTAGGGAGATATATGAGGAAGCAAATAATTATGATGAGGACGAGGAAGAGGAATTAAAGAAGCTTGCTTACGAGCAGGATGTTGAGGAACTTGAAGACGAAGAAGAGGAATAAAGGACGGTAAAATAAGGTGAATAATTTTTTTGATACTTATTTGTCAAATATATACAGACCGAATGT
>JAZQLB010000316.1:0-3255 GCA_045542475.1 Lachnospiraceae bacterium
ACCACCCATGCCAAGAACGTCAACACAGAATACCATCGCTCCTGCTGCACCATCTTCTGCAACTGCATCTGCTGCCAAATCAGCTGCGTTTAACACAACTGAATATGTGCCAGGACCTGTAACCTTTGTTGTTGCTGACTCAAGAGTTGCATCCCAGTTACCATACAGATAATTTCTGTCAGTAAACATAAGAAACGCTGTATACTCTTCACCTTCATCAGCGAAAGCAGTTAATGACATTGAACCTAAAAGCATTACTGATGCAAGAAGGAATGCCATTACTTTTCTAAGTCTTTTCTTCATAATAGACCTCCTAAAAAATATAGTTTATAGCACACTGTTTTTGTACTGTCATAATAATATTATAAATTTTCTATTAAAAAAACCATGTATTTTTTACATTTTTTACTAACATTATTTCACATTTTTTTACTCTTCTTCTTTTTTTACAGAAAAGCGTGGCAATATAACCGTAACAGTAGTTCCCACACCCTGTCTGCTGTTGATATTTAAACCATATTTTTCACCATAGCACAGCTTGATTCTCTGATTAATATTAGCCATACCAATGCTGGAATGCTTGGATATACTATCCTCATTAACACTGTCTCTGACCTGTTCGAGCTCCTTCTCATCCATACCTCTTCCATTATCCGCAATATCAATCTTAAGATTGCTTTCCTGCTCATACATATGAATGCTTATTTTTCCATATTCACCAACACCCTCAAGTCCATGAATTACAGCATTTTCTACAATAGGCTGCAACAGAAGAGGAAGTACCATGTATTCATCAGTCTCTATTCCCTCATCTATTTTAAGGGAATAATTAACCCTGTCGCCAAAGCGGAGCTTCTGTATGCTTATATACATCTCAATATGCTCTAATTCCTTTGTCATGGTGGTATAGGTGGTTCCTATATTAACAAGGACATATCTTAACATTTTACCAAGAATCTTAATACCGTTTGCAACCTCTCTATCCCCTGCTGTAAAAGCCTTCATTCGCAAGGATTCCAGTGTATTATAAAGGAAATGTGGATTAATCTGACTTGCCAGCATCTTAAATTCAATCTCCTGCTGCTCACTTTTAAGCCTTTCCTCATTTAACTGGTTCTGATACATTGCTTCCTTTTGCTCCTCAATGGTCTTTACCATTATAAGCAGGTCATTATATGCCTCTCTAAGCTCATAGCTTCCCGAAAATTCAGTCTGGATATTGTAATCCTCGCTGCTTGCCTTATGCATTTCCTCACGTAATGTATTAACCTGCTTTATGAAGAAACTCGTAAAAATTCTTATTAAAAGTACTGGCAGAATAATTGCAAGTAATGCAATCAAAAAGGTAATAATCAGGATTTCGATAATACTGTCTATAGCCTGCTTATCTATGGTTGCTACATATATCCTGTCCGTAGAATGAGACGGATTAACCGAGCTTACCATCCCCAGACACATTGAACCATCAAAGTCCACAATAAAATCCTGATAAAAGTTTTTTTGCATGTAATCCACTGAAAATGGCATCTTTTTTCCATAATACAATCTATTATCGCTATAGAATACTTCTTCATTTTCATAAGAAACAATAGTCAGATACTGGTCGGTATCCAGACGGCTCTGCAAATAATTCTCAGACAGCTTAATAACCATTACTGCATTATAATCACTTCCAAGAACCGTAATCTTCCTTACCAATGCCAGATTATAATCAATTCTTCCATTTCCATAGATAGTCTCCTCTTTAAAAAGCATTATAAAGGGACTAAACTGATTTATTGCCTTCTGATACCAGTCACTATTTTCAATATCTTCCGTTACATGCTTAAAATTCTTAAAATCATCAACATAAGTATTATCTGAATATATGGTTATACTGTCAATTTGTGCATAGCTGCTAAGAAATGTATCTATAACCGTATAATTCCTTGCTGCATCACGAAACTGTGTGGTATTCCCATACTCCCATCCAAGAACATCTATTGTACGCTCATCATATGCTATACTATCCGAAACATTATATATCTGGGTTGTCATTTCAAATAAAAGCTTTTGTGTTGATGAATTACTTGAATTAAGCAAATCCTTATGATAATTAAGCAAAATATTATATGTATTAATCAAAAGAAACATTCCCACCAGAAAAATAGGAACAAATATAGCCACAACATATGTAAAATTAAGCTGGGCACCAATCTCCCAGTTTTTAAAGGTATCTAATATTTTTTTCTTCATAGTGTACCTATCCTAAAATATAATAGTATTATAAATAAACTTTACACTATTAAGGTAGTTTTGTAAAATAATTTTGGCAGCCCGTATAAAAAAAGGAAGAGTGCGAGACTGCAACAAGCTGCATCGTTATAGTCACGCACTCTTCCTTTTTCTGTGTTTATATAATATTCTATTTTCTTTTTGGTCTGCATGAGCAGCCTATGCCAAGAGCACCCTCTCCGGTATGGCAGCAAATGCCAAGTGATAAATCGTCGCATAGTATTTCCATGTCAGGAAAATATGCCTGAATTTCATCAAGCCAGTCCTTTGTGGTCTGCTCGTCTGCACTTGACGCAGCAAGAAGATATATCTCACCCTTATCGTATTCTTCACGAAAAGTAGTCAGAAAATCATTTTTCATAGCCTCTAACATTTCTTTTCTTGCTTTTTTCATGCCTCTGGATTTCTTGAATGATTCCAGAACACCTACATCCAGCTTAAGAATCGGCTTTATATTAAGTATCGATCCAATAGCTGCGGTAGCCGGTGTTATTCGTCCGCCCTTCTTAAGATACTCCAAGGTCTCAACAGCTATATAAATTGACATTTTTGCTCTTGCTTCCTCAAGCATGTCCTTAATAACGGCTGCACCATAGCCTTCCTCAATCAGCTCTATGGCATCTAATATTGACCTGTGCATAGGTGTTGATATTCGACCATTGTCCACTACGAATACCTTACCTTCAAACTCGTCCTCATCCGCCAGCATTCTTGCTGTATTACATGAACCGCTAAGCCCACTGCTAAGAGGCATGTACAGAATCGTCTCATATTCCTTAAGTGCTTCCCTCCAAATCTGCATAACGGACTCCGGCGAAGGCTGGGAGGTGGATACTGTTTCTCCTGCATTTAATCTTCCAAAAAAATCTTTTCTGGTTATTGTTACATCCTCATAACAGCATTCATCACCAAAATAAAACGGCATTGGAAGAACCTTTACTCCCAGTTGCTTTGCAGCCTCCTGAGATATTCCTCCATGAC
>JAZQLB010000317.1:0-2146 GCA_045542475.1 Lachnospiraceae bacterium
AACCTCATTTCACATTTAGAGCTTAGTGCTCCAATGTACTGTATTCTATAATTATTAAATAACATTATGCACTATTCCATAAGTTATTAATTACCAGTATTATTTATTAGCAAGCTATAAAAGCATAGCCGTTCCTTTCACAGAAATTCAAGCTATGCTTTCGTATCTTGCGCGCTCTATACTAATAGACTAAAAAACACTAATTAAGCGTTCTTGCTGTCGATAAAATCAACGATATCCTTAACAGTAACGAACTTTAAAAGCTCCTCATCAGAGATTGTAATATCAAACGCCTCTTCTAAAGCCATGTTAAGCTCTACAGCATCTAATGAATCTGCATCAAGATCTTCCTTAAGGCTTGCCTCTAATGTTACAGCATCCTCATCACAGTTAATTGTGTCTACGATAATCTCTTTTACCTTATCAAAAGTCATTGTTTTAATCCTCCGATTTTAAAAAATAATTTAGTTAAATATATTGAGATAATATATTGAGGTCATTATAACATTATCTGCCAATATGTCAACGTGTCAAAAGTCCTATTTTTCAGCACCATTATCCCATTATATATCAACAACAAAAGGTCTGCCGCAATACACGGCAGACCCTCCAGCTTAATCCTCTTATTCAGCCACTTCAGCCGCCAGCACCTTCTCATACGCCTCAATAATCATTCTCTGAATCATATCTCTTGCACCGGAGCTTATAGGATGTGCAATATCCCTGTATTCTCCTTCTGCTGACTTCTTACTTGGCATGGCGATAAATAATCCCTTTTCGCCCTCAATAATCTTAATATCATGGACAACAAATTCGTTATCGATTGTTATGGAAGCAACTGCTTTCATCTTGCTGTCCTTCGTTACCAACCTGACCCTTACATCTGTTATCTGCATATCTATCTCCGTTTCTGTACTGGTTATATGCTATATCTCTCGTTATGCTCCACTACAACCTTAACTTCACCGTCTCCCACGTATGTCGCATTAGAACGGATTGTATCACGGCTCTCAACAATACAGTTCTCAATTCTTGTATTATCACCGATATATACATCATTAAGAATAATGGAGTTCTTAATAACACAGTTATTACCTACATATACCTTCTTGAAAAGAACTGAATTCTCTACTGTTCCGTTAACGATACAACCACTTGATACAAGAGAGTTCTTAACCTCTGCACCCGGGTTATACTTAGCCGGTGGAAGGTCATCCACCTTGGAATATATATCAGGATACTGGTTAAAGAAGTAGTCTCTTACCTCTCTCTTTAAGAAGTCCATGTTAGTATTATAATATGAATCTACTGTTGCTACATTACTCCAGTAACTGTCAAGCTTATATGCATATACACGCTTGATGTTCTTATATCTGATTACAATATCTTTAACGAAATCATATCTGTCCTCAGAATTAGCCTTCTCAAGCAGCTCAATAAGCTGTCTTCTTCTGATAATATAGATACCTGTTGAAACAGTCTTATTATCAGTCTCAATAGGCTTCTCCTCGAACTCCGTAACTCTCATGTCGTCATTCATCTTAACAACACCAAAGCGGCTTCCATCCTCTTCTGCCGGAATATCCTTAACAACAACTGTAATGTCTGCCTTCTTCTCAATATGATACTCAAGCACCTTACCGTAATCCAATTTATAAATACCATCACCTGATGCAATAACTACATATGGCTCATGGCTGTTCTTTAAGAACTGAATATTCTGGTAAAGAGAATCTGCTGTACCTCTGTACCACACGCTGTTATCAGAAGTAATAGTTGGATTAAATACATATAATCCGCCCTGCTTACGTCCGAAATCCCACCACTTAGATGAGCTGAGATGCTCATTAAGGCTTCTTGCGTTATACTGTGTTATGACTGCAACCTTCTGAATATGTGAGTTAGACATATTACTAAGTGCAAAATCAATACTTCTATAGCTTCCTGCGATTGGCATGGCTGCGATTGCTCTCTTATTAGAAAGCTCCTTCATCGCCTTACTGTTACCACCTGCTAAAATAATTCCTATTGCTCTCATTTGCCTGCACCTCCCTTAATAATACTTCCACCACTTGGTAAAAGTCCATTCTCATAATCGGAAGGTACTGTAACACCTGCTATAGCAGTATTCTTACCAATCTGTATA
>JAZQLB010000318.1:0-13540 GCA_045542475.1 Lachnospiraceae bacterium
ATTGATTAATGCTGGCTTTCTTGTTCCATTTATTGATTATATGGACGAGCCTCTTAATATTAATATTCCTGATTATACAACAGGAATACAGAAATTTGGAGTGTATATATCACAGCTCTTTGATATGTTTGTGTCTACCTCAGGGCATACAAAGGGGACTAATGCAGATGCAGGAGAGATGCCTGTTACAATAGGCTATGCAGTGCTTATAGGTGCGTTCGCATTTGCCTACAGCTGGTATATGGGAAGGCTGAAAAAGGACAAGCTGAAGGCTGCGGGAATATTTTGTTTTGTTACAGGTTGTCTGGCATTATTCATGTCAACGATATATTTTCCATGGGATGCAGTTCAGAAGACGGTGCTTATAATGGCGAAGGTGGTTACAAGCTTTCAGTTTCCTTGGCGTTTTCTGGCAGCAGCAAGCTTATTGCTTACTATTGCAGCAATTATTGCCATTAAGCATGAGGGAGAAAGCAAAAAAACAGGCTTTAAGTGGATTACCTTCTCCATTATTATGGCAGTTGTGATACAAGGCGGCTGGTTAATGAGCGGAGTTATGAAGGATAGTGAGACAATACAGATAAATAATATTGATACCATTGGGACGGAATTTCTTGTAGGCTGTGAGTATTTACCGGAAGGGTATGGAACTGAGACATACAGATTCCAGCTTTTTTACGGAAGTGATAATGTGGAGTGTGAGCAGCTTGAGAGAACTCAGAACATTATTCGGTTTAGCTGTAATAATAACAGCAGTCAGGAGGGGCATATTCTGACTTCACTTGTATATTATAACGGCTATAAAGCTGTTAATGAGGCTACAGGGGAGGTTCTTAACACCTATTGCGAAGACGGATATGTATATGTAAGGGTTCCGGCTGGTACAGAAGGAGAATATACTCTAAGCTTTGTGCAGCCATGGTATTGGTATGCTTCATATGCAGTTTCAATTATTGGAGCAATAATATTTGTATTTTTTATAAAAAGATTCTTTTCGGATAGAAAGGTAGAAGCTAATGAAGATATTTAAGAATAAATATTTTATTTTACTGGCAATAGAGGCAGCTGCAGTTTTGGCTGTTATTGTTGCCATGTGCCTGCCAAAATATAATAAGAATTATTCGCCACAGGATGTTAATCTTCTAATGGGAAAATATCTTGATAACGGCAGTATATATACAGATAATACAATTAATCCGGCAGGAATTATTTTGACAACACCCGAAATGGATTTGGGATATGGAACCTATGAGATTGATATAGATTATGTGGCATCAGATGATGGAAATATGGCATATATTACCCTGCCTGATATTATGGAGGGTAAGGAGAATATTAATGGACGTTTCAGTACCAATACAGCTGTTCTCTCTAATGATAATGTCAGTGATTCAATCGAGGTGCTGGTTAAGCTTTCGCAAAAGGACTATAAGATTGCAGTATTCTATTCAGGAAACGGAGGGCTGATAATAAATAATATCAGTATCCGTCAGACCAATGCCGGTTTATTAAGAATTGGAATAATTCTGATAACATTGTTTGCAATAATAGATGCGGCACTTATATATTGTCGCAGAAGAAAAGAGAATAAAATATCCGATGAGGCGGTGCAGACAGGCTTTTTATTATTAGGTATAACAGTATTTGCAAGTATTCCGCTGATGATTGATTATCTTATAGCAGGTCATGATTTATCCTTCCATTTATTGCGAATAGAGGGAATAAAAGAGGGATTATTAATGGGAATTTTCCCTATTAAAATCCAGCCAAACTGGCTTAACGGTAATGGCTATGCCACCTCTGTTTTCTACGGGGATATTCTCTTATATGTGCCGGCAATCCTTAGATTATGCGGTTTTAATATAACTGAAAGCTATAATATATTTGTGTTTATGATTAATCTGGCGACATGTCTGGTATCATATTACTGTTTTCTTGGAATATCAAAGAACAGGAAGGCGGCACTTGCAGGCTCAGCCATATATACATTATCCATGTACAGAATGATTAACATGTATGTGCGTTCAGCTGTGGGAGAATATTCGGCAATGATATTCCTGCCGCTGATTGTATATGGAATGTGGAAAATCTTTTCTGAGGACATTGACAGTTCGGAATATAAGAAGAACTGGCTGCTTCCGGTTATAGGCTTTTTTGGCATTATTAATACGCATATTCTCAGCTGTGAAATGGCAGGAGCATTTATTATACTATTATGTCTTATACTGATTAAAAAGGTTTTTAGAAAGAAAACTTTTATAGTGCTTGTAAAGGTTGTAGCATATACCTGTATAATTAATCTTGGATTTTTGGTTCCGTTTATTGATTATATGCTGACAGGCGAATTTGTTATAACAAGCAGAAGCTTATTTGAGTCGGGAATACAGCAGTTTGGTGCATTTGTGGGACAGCTTTTTGTGCCGTTTACTACATATAGTGGACTGACATTAAATACCAGTGACGGAATGGCAGGAGAGATTCCTACAACAGCAGGTCTTGCGGTTGTTTTAGGGGCGGTAGTTACTGTATATACATTAATGATTAACAATCACAACGATAAAAAAGAAAAAACCTTTGTAGGGATATGCATGGGCTTTGGCTTATTTTCAATGTGGCTGTCAACTCATCTTTTCCCTTGGGATGTATTTCAGGAAATGAACGGTTTGTTTAGAAAGCTGATATCTACAATACAGTATCCTTGGAGATTTTTATCAATAGCAGCAGTTGTGCTTACCTTCTCAACAGTTGCTTCACTTGCGGCTCTTGATAAAAACAAGAAAAATATCAACTGGCTTATTGCAGCAATGGTTTCAATATGTGTTATTCAGGCAGGAAGTCTCATGAGTAATATTATGAACTCAGCTGCTCCATTAAATGCCTATACAGATAATGCACTTAATGATGAGGACATTATTGGTGGAGAATATCTTCCTAATCTGGGTGATACGGAATTATATGCAAAGCAGTATGCAGTTGCATCGGATAATATGGAATTAACACTTGTGGAAAGAGTTAACAATCGTATGCTCCTTAATGTTAATAATAATTCAGCCGAATCCGGTTCATTACATCTGTCAATGGTATATTATAAGGGTTATTCGGCAAAGGACGTTAATACGGGAGAGTGCTTTGAGGTATATCCGGAGACCGGATATACATTGGGAGTTATTGTTCCGGCAGGCTATAGTGGAGAGATGGTGGTGGAATTTACAGGCTTCTGGTATTGGAAGCTTGCATCGGTTATATCTATTGCTGCATTTTTAGGAATGATAGCATACGCAATAAAGGGAGGTTATAATGGAAAATCAATATTTAGTAAATAAGATAAAAGAGAATGTAGCTTCGGTAATCGTGGGTAAGGAAGATATTATTAAGCTTATTCTTACCTCGATGCTTGCAGGAGGACATGTATTATTAGAGGATGTTCCGGGAACAGGAAAAACGGTTATGGCAAAGTCACTTGCAAAGAGCATGGAGGCAGACTTTTCACGAATTCAGTTTACACCGGACCTTTTACCATCGGATGTAACAGGACTTAATTATTACAACCAGAAGGCAGGAGAATTTACTTTAAGAAAGGGACCTGTATTTGCCAATATCCTGTTAGCGGATGAGATTAACAGAGCGACTCCGAGAACACAGTCGAGTCTTCTTGAGTGTATGGAGGAGCATCAGGTAACAATAGATGGTCAGACTCATAAGCTTAATGAGCCATTTATCGTAATTGCAACACAGAATCCTGTGGAAACAGCAGGTACATTTCCACTTCCGGAGGCGCAGCTTGACAGATTTCTTATGAAGCTGTCAATGGGGCTACCGGAGAAAAATGAAGAGGTTGCCATTATGGAACGCTTTTTAAATGATACTGTTACTGTAAGCCGGGCAAAGGAGCTTACTCCGGTATGCACAGGCGAGGCTTTGATTGCAATGCAGAATGAAGCAGCAACCATATATGTGCATAAGCTTTTAATTGAGTATATTGCTGATATTGCTCAGGCAACACGTAAGGCATCAGGAGTCAGACTGGGAGTAAGTCCAAGAGGTACACTTGCCATGTTAAGGGCTGCTAAGGCATATGCCTATGTAAATGGCAGGGATTATGTGGTTCCGGAGGATGTTAAAGCACTTGCGGTACCTGTATTTGCCCACAGACTTGTTGTGTCTGCCGGCTTTGCAGGCGAAAGCGCAAAGCGTAAGGTGATGGAAGAGATTATAGCTAATGTACCTGTACCAACAGAGGAGTGGAGTAGATAATAATGCAGCTGCTTGTATTAGGAAGTGCGGTATTACTTGTATTATATTTTATTAAAAAGATATATATCAAATACTGGAGTAAGGGTATAACCACAAAAATTGAATTATCAGAATCTACAGCATATCCCGGAGATAAGCTTACACTTACAGAGGTTGTGGAGAACAGAAAATGGCTTCCGTTACCTATGATTAAGGTAAAGTTTGAGGTTGATAAAAGCTTTATATTTGATGATTTGGTTGTTAATACCAATATTTCGGATAAATGCTACAAGAGTGATGTGTTTTCATTGCTCTTTTATCAGAAGATAACCCGTAAGCTGCCCTTTGTGTGCACTAAAAGAGGATATTTTTCCATTAATTCCATGGATGTGGTGTCTACGGATATTCTTATGGATAAGGTGCTGGCGACAGTATTTCCTGTAGGACAGCACTTAATGGTATATCCCCAGCCGCTGGATGCTACAGATGTGGATATTCCCTTTAATAATATAATGGGAACTCTTTTGACAAGGCGATTTGCTTATGAGGACCCATTTGAGTTTCGTGGAATAAGGGAGTATCAGACCTATGATACCATGAAGGATGTTAACTGGACCGCTTCGGCAAAAACAGGAGACCTTAAGGTTAATATACATAATTATACTGCAAGTCAGCAGGTGTGTATCCTATTAAATCTTGAAAATGAAGGCATCTGGGAGTACGAGGTTTTAAAGGAAAAGAGTATTTCAATGGCATGCAGCCTTGCAAATCTGCTTACTGCGCAAGGGGTTGGTGTAAGTATTATAAGTAATGGTGTGGACAAGCTTACAGGCGAGGCATTTATTACGGGAAGCGGCAGTGACGAAGGGCATAGAATGACAATTGCCTCAGGTCTTGCAAGAATTGATTTAAAGAAAAATATGCAGGATTTTGCGGAATGTATTAATAAAAACAGAGGTCATATCGAGGACGGAGATGTACTTGTGCTTATTTCTACCTGCAAAAAGGATAATCTGCAGAAGTACTATAGTGAACTTGCAATAAAGCATAAGGGTTCTCTTTGGATATTCCCTGTTCATGATGGAATGGATATGGAATTCAGGGAGGCTGTTAATATAGAAATATTAAAATGGATAATAGAGATGTAACAGATGGAGGCTAAGGTGAAAAATCGTGTTATTGTTTATTCCATTAGTTTAATAGAGATTGTCTTGCAGGCGCTAATATTCCTTGGACTGTCGCTGGTTTTGTCCTTTGCGTTATTTCCTACGGAATATGCAAGTGTTTGGATGTGCATATTGGTATCCGTTGTGCCAATTGTTATATTTTACGTGGCAAGATTCCTTATTGGAAATGCAGTGCTTGTATTTATATTACATGTTGCCGTGACTTTGCTTGTTTTTTATGCAGGCAGAAGCTCGGAGGAGAGATTGTCTTACGTGGTTATGGGAATTGCGCAGTTTGTTTTCTCAATGCTTTTAAGAAGCAACGGACATAAAAAGGAATCTGAAAAAATGCCCGTGGCACTTATTGCTGTGTTTATGGCAGTAATAATAATTGGTGAGTTTGTGGATATTAATATGCTTACATCCTATGGAATGCTTGCCGGTGTGGCATATATAATGCTTAATATACTACATAGAAATCTTTCTAATTTTAACGCATTTATAGTAATCAATCGTAATACTGCTAATTTTCCGTTAAAACAGATGCTGATGGTCAACAGCTTTATTATGGGAATTTTAATTACTATCTGTGGTGGTGTGATGCTTATATGTGTTAATAAGTATGTATATGGTATGTTTCAGGCTGTTACCGGTGCAGGACAGAAGGTTGGTGCCGGAATTCTCAGATTGATTTTCTCGCTATTTCAGGGTGGTGACACAGGCGATGTTCATATGACAGGAATGCCGGAGGCTGCAGGAGCAGCGCTATTAGAGCCGGGTGAATCAAATGAACTGGTTAAGGCAATTCTTGATGCCATTGCGTTTGTTTTGATTATTATATTTGCAGTATTGATGATTATAGGCGTGGCAGTATTTATAATAAGGCTTGTGAGAAATCTTAAAGGGCAGAATGATTTGGAGGGGGATGTTAAGGAATTCCTTACCCCTGAGGGAATAAAAATATTTGGACTCAAAAGAGAAAAAAGAGAAAAGCCGGATAAGGCTGAACAGATGAATATTAAGGCTCGAAAGCTGTACAAAAATATGGTAAAGCATAATGCCGGAAGGCTTGGAAAAACAATTTCAGACAATATGTTTCCAGAGGATATCAGCAGGCTGTATATATACCATATGAAGGAGCAGGCAACAAGCATATATGAAAAGGCACGTTACAGCAATAGAACAATAACAAAAGAGGATATTGAGACACTTAAAACTATACAAAAAAATAAGTAAACCACAATATTTAGTATAAAAATTCAAAAAAATAGGAAAAAAAGACAAAAGATTGTAAAAAATGTACATAATAACTATTGATTTATCTCCTGATATGAAATACAATGTATAATAGGTATGTTTGTATAGAAAGGAGATAGTATACGTGAGCTCAGTAGGCATTTCTGTTAAGGAAAAGGAATTTGCAAGTCATCTGGCTGGAATAAATGGCAGAAGAAGTCTATATTCAGCAATTGTACTGACTGTGCTTATTCCTGTATGGTATGCATTTTTGAAATTATCAGGAATGGGAATGAGGGCAGAAGGAATTACAGCATATGTTATTGTGGCAGAGCTGGTGCAGATATTAGCGATTCCTTTAATGCTTGTATTAATTAAAAGGAATGAAACGGACAGGCTCCTGGTTTCATATAAAGTATACTATTTGATTTCTACAGCACTTCTGATGGCGATTGGAGTGCAGGATATGAAGGCTACCGGCAGTTCAATGATGTATGTTGGAGCATTAGGATATTATGTGTTTGTACCTGTTTTTAACAAAAAAGAGCATCAGTATTTTCATGGTGCAGTAATTGCAGCGGGTGTTATTGCCGGATTTATGGTATGGAATACAAGTGGAAGAGCTGTATTGGATGTATTAGTGTATACACTTGCAGCTATAGTAATGGGAAGATATAACAGTGCATCAGCAAGACGATATGAGAAGGTGCGTGAGGAACTTAGACAGAAGACTATTTCTTCGGAGCAGGACCCTCTTACAGGTTTGACTAACAGAAGAGGTCTGGCAAGAAGAGCTAATGTTCTTTGGCCATATTGTTCGCGTTCTAAGACAAGCGTTGGTATCATTGCAATTGATGTAGACTTTTTTAAGAAATATAATGATAAATACGGTCATCCGGAGGGTGATAAGTGCCTTAAACGTATTGCAGAGGCTATCAGACAGGCTGCACGTAGAGGCACGGATATTGCAGCTCGTACCGGTGGCGAGGAATTCCTTGTATTTGTACAGGATATGACTAATGAAGAGATGATAGCATTAGCACTTAAGATTCGCGAGAATATTGCAGCACTTCAGATTCCGCATGCATATGTGGGAGTATCTAATTATGTTACTGTAAGTATGGGTGTGGCAATTACACAGCCAACAGGTATGAACAACTTCCATGAGCTGTATGAAGAGGCTGATCAGGCATTGTATACTGCTAAGTATAATGGACGTAATTGTGTTGTATGTGAGGGTCTGTTATATGGCAGAATGAAAAATGGTCTTGGAACCGTAATAAATGGATAAATGGGAATTGAGAAACGGAGAGGGGAAGGTGCCTTTCCGTTTTTTTGTGTGAGAAAGCAGGCATTATAATATACAGAAAAGAGGACGCTTATGGCGAAGGTTAGAATTGTAGCAGACAGTACATGTGATTTAACAGAAGCATTATTACAGAAATATGAGATTAGCATAATACCATTGTGTATAATAATGGATGATAAAAGCTATTATGACGGGGAGGAGGTCTCTCCAAAGGAAATATTTGAATGGGCAGACAAGACTAATACTACGCCAAAAACAGCAGCAGCTTCCTTTGATAAGGCAACAGAAATACTAAAACCATATATGGAAGCGGGGGACGATATTATATTTTTCGGTATATCAACTCAAATGAGTACGACCTGCAATGTGGTGAGACTGGTTGCCGAGGAAAACAGCTATGAGAGGCTTTTTATTGTAGATTCAAGAAATCTGTCAACAGGAATCGGACTACAGGTTATAAAGGCAGCAGAGTTAGTTGAAAAGGGTATGACTGCGGAGAATATTGTTAATATAATCGAAGAAAAAAGAGAAGCTGTAAGAGCAAGCTTTATAGTAGATACATTAACATATCTGGCAAGGGGCGGAAGATGTAATTCTGTTACTGCTTTATTAGGTAATGCATTAAAGCTTCATCCTATGATATACGTTGAGAATGGTGTTATGGCTGTAGGGAAGAAGTATAGGGGAAATCTGGAGACTTCATTAGTAAAGTATGCTAAGGACTTAAAGGAAGAGATGCTAAAGGCAGACCCGACAAGAGTATTTATTACCCATTCAGGCTGTGCGCCGGAGATAGTTGCAGAGGTAAGGGAATGTGTTAAGAATCTGGCATATTTTGATGAAATAATAGAGACAAGAGCCGGTGGCGTTATCTCAAGTCACTGTGGACCTGGGACTCTGGGAATCCTCTATTATGCTAAGTAGAAAAAGAGAAATATAAGGAAAAACAAATAAGAAAAATAGTTCCGTAACATTGATAAAATAGTAATAAAGTGCTATAATATTCTTATATTAATCGTGAATTTATATAGGAGGTAGTGCGATGCTGAAAATTGAAGAATTTTGTGACATGACAAAATTTGAGAATATTATGGACAATTGGGCTAAGAGTACAGGCCTTGCAACGGTAGCAGTTGGTGCAGACGGCAAATATATTTCTGATTGTTACAATTTTACGGATTTTTGTATTAAGCTTACCAGAGGCAGTGCAGAGGGAAAGAAAAGATGTGAGAAGTGTGACAGAGAATGTACAGGAGTATATTCATGTCATGCCGGACTGGTAGATTTTTCAATTCCTATTACACTTAATGATGGTACGGTATTAGGAAGTGTAATTGGTGGTCAGGTGCTTCCGGAGAATCCTTCTGAGGAGGCTTTTAGAAAGACTGCAAGAGAGCTTAGAATAGATGAGGATACATATATTGAGGCCCTTAAGCATGTAAGCGTAAGAACTCGAGAAGAGATAGAGGCATCAGCTAATCTTCTTGGTGATGTTATTAATATGTTTGTGCGTTCAAGCTATACAGATATAGTTAATAAGCAGATTGTTGACAAGCTTAAGAATGGAATTGGCAAGGCTGCACAGCAGATAGAGGCTGCGGATGCCAAGACTAAGAGTATAGCAGGCTTTAGTAATAAGCAGAATATTCTGGCACTTAATGCATCAATTGAGGCAGCGAGAGCTGGTGAGGCAGGACGAGGCTTCTCGGTTGTTGCACTTGAGGTACAGAAGCTTGCCGGAGACATGGCGGTTGCAAGTGCAGGTATTACTAAGGAGTTAGGTGCTCTTAGGGAGACTATAGAAGAGCTTAATAAATAATAGAATACATGATAAACGAGCCGGAGAACGTCAGCAGATGGTGTTTTCCGGCTTTAATATTGACTTTTCGGAAATATTGACATTAGGTTTTAACTATAATAAAATTTTAAGAAAGTTAGATTAGTGAACAGGATTATATCAGAATGAAGATAATAGCACGTATTCAGACAGATTTTGCAACGAAGTTTGGGATACCTCGTCAGAGTGGTCTGGTGGAGGAGCTTAAGGGCAGAATTATATTTGAAGAAGAATATCGTAGTCCGGAGGCTGTAAGAGGTCTGGAGGAGTTCTCTCATATATGGTTATTATGGGAGTTTTCAGAAGCGGTCAGGGCAGATTGGTCTCCTACGGTAAGACCGCCCAAGCTGGGTGGCAATACCAGAATGGGGGTATTTGCCACACGTTCACCGTTTCGTCCTAATCCTATCGGGTTGTCATGTGTGAGGCTTGAGCGGATAGAATATACGAAGGAGTACGGGGCCATTCTGCATGTATGCGGTGCAGATTTGATGAATGATACTCCGATATATGACATTAAGCCATATCTGCCTTACGCGGATTGCAGGGTGGAGGCAACGGGAGGCTTTACGGACAATCTGGTTGTAAACAGGCTTAAGGTTGAGATACCGGAAGAACTGTTTACTAAGGTTTCAGCTGAAAAAATAGAGGCTTTGGTAAAGCTCTTAGAGCAGGACCCAAGACCATCCTATCAGGCAGATGTAAGCAGAGTGTATGGCTTTGGTTTTGCAGATTATGAGATAAAATTTCAGGTTAAGGATAATATACTCACGGTTATATCCGTGGAAAAAATGGAGGAAGTGTAGCTATGGCAGGATATTTATTTGCGCATTTTATTGGAGAACAAAAGGATGGAGAGCAGGTTTATTTTTCACTGAGTAAGGATGGTCTGCATTGGAAGGATTTATATGGGGGCAGGCCTGTGCTTATATCAGAGGTAGGGGAAAAGGGAGCCAGAGACCCGTTTCTGGTAAGGGACGAGGCTAATAAGAAGTTCTACCTTATTGCAACAGATCTTAGAATCGAAGCCGGTAAGGGCTGGGGTGCTGCCCAGTATGAGGGCAGTCGTAATCTTCTTGTGTGGGAGTCGGAGGATTTGGTTAACTGGAGTGATGTGAGACTATATGAGGTTGGTGTAGCGGGGGCAGGCTGTGTGTGGGCTCCTGAGAGTATATTTGATGTAAATAAGCAGGAGTTTTTGGTGTTCTGGGCTTCGATGATTAAGCTTGAGGGAGACGAGGCTCCCAAGCAGCGTATATATGCCTCATATACTAAGGACTTTAGCAGCTTTTCAGAGCCTTTTGTGTACTATGAGTCAGCGAATCATATTATTGACACCACCATTGTATATGATAAGGGCTGGTATTATCGTTTTTCTAAGGATGAGACCACTAAGACTATCAGAATGGATAAGAGTGAGAGCCTCGATAAGGACAGCTTTCAGCCGGTACAGTGTAAGCTGCTTGATGAGCTTACAGGTGTGGAGGGGCCAGAGTGTTATCGTCTGCCGAATGGCCGTTGGTGCCTTATTGTAGACCAGTTCGCCACAGGTAAGGGATATCTGCCATTAATATGCAGTGAGCTTGCCTTGGCTGATTTTTCGATTGCAGAGGATTATGACCTTGGCATTAATAAGAAGCGTCATGGCGGAGTGTTAGAGCTTACGGATGAGGAGTATGAGAGACTTAGTGAATTTATATAAAATATAATGATGTTTTTATGGTTCGGAATATATTAAGTATATACCGGGCTGTAAGGTGTTTTTGTATGCAGATGTAGGAAAAGCATGGAGCACTAGTCAGTAAGCGCGCAGTTTAGAATATAACTGCGCGTTTGTTATGGGAAAAATTGTGAAAAATTTTTAAAGATTTTTGTAACAAAATTAAAATCTGTACGTCTAACTAATGAAATCGGACGGGAGGTGAGTTGCTCTGGATATTGAGAAATTATATAAAACATATTTTATGAAGATTTATTCTTATGTATTTAATATCGTAAAAAATCAGTCCGCGGCTGAGGAAATTACGCAGAATACATTTATGAAAGCCATGACAGCTAAAAGAGAGTTTCAAGGAGGAGCCATATAAGGAGGTTTTTGAGCTTAGAGTATTTGGCGAGCTGTCTTTTGATGATATAGCGCTTATATTTAAAAAGACCGAAAGCTGGGCAAGAGTTACTTATCATCGTGCCAGATTGAAAATGAAAGAGAGGTTAGAAGAAAATGAATGATTTAATTAATAATATTTCATGTGATGTAATTTTGGACATTATTCCTTTGTATCACGACAAGGTGTGCAGTGAAAAAAGCCGTGAATATGTTGAGGAACATATTAAAGGCTGTGAAACATGTAATAGCTTTCTTAAGTCGCTGGATGAAATAGCTTTTGATTCAAAAATTGAAGATGAGAAAAAAAGTGTTCTGGCTCATCATGCCAAAAAAGAAAAAACAATGGCAATGAAGACCGGAATGATTATTGCAGCGATTCTTCTGCTTCCAATTGTTATTGCACTTATTTTAACAATTCCCGGATACTCAGACTGGAAGGTTAATGCGGTCTTAGTCGCTTCGATGCTTCTTACAGCAGGACTTACCGTAGTGCCTCTTATGAGTAAAACGAAGAAGCTTTCCAAAACAATAATCTTTTCTACGCTTGCCCTGCTGCTGGTTATTTTCTTTGTAGAGATGTTTTATTATACAGGTGATATTCTGGAATTCTGTGAAATAGCATTTTCGGTAGTTTTTGGAATATCAGTATTCTTTTTCCCTGTTATTATAAGACAGGCTGACCTTCCCGAAACTCTTAAGAACAAAAAGGCACTTCTTACAATGCTTTGGGATACCTTATGGTTTTACCTTATGATTTTTACCTTTGCAATTGCATTTCCGTATGCCTTTAAAGACCTTTTATTTGTCGGCACCTTCGGAATGCTGCTCGTATGGGCGATATTTGCAGTTGCAAGATATTTGAAGCTTAACGGAGTATTTAAAGCCGGAATAATAGTTGCAATAATTGATGCATGGCTTTATATTGGAGCTGAGCTTGGAGGGGTTACGTTGACAATAAATTCTTCACCTAATGTAGTGCTTATTCCACTGCTTATAGTGAGTCTGATATTAATGGGTATTGGAATAATATTAGCTTGTCTTTTAAAGAATAAGGCTGGTAAGAGTATAATAAACAATTAAGCATTACAATCAGGGAGGAAAATATTTAATACAATATTTGAAAAAACAAAATATGGCGGAGTCTTTTTAAAACAATCCGGCAACCATGCCGCAAAATGTTATAAAAGGTCTCCGCTATATTTTTGTCAGGATTATGCTATTTATTTCTTTATTCTATTAAGCTGCTCATTAAGCTCAAGCAACTTCTCCTTAGTAAATTTATGCCCAACAGCCCCAAGCAGGCTTGTAAGACGGATTACTGTAAAGCCGCCCAACATTTCCATCATGGCATCATTCATCTTAAAGCCGGCAGCACCCTCCTTACTGAGAGTATGGGTAAGCTGGGTCATAACCTCAGTAAATACCTCCCTGCCTTCCTTTGAAGCCATAATGTCACTTACCTTATCATTAAGTGAGAAATATCCCTCCGGTGCAGTAATATCAAACCAGTTAAGAACGGCACCCTTTTCCTTAAGGGTATAATCATTATTAAAGGTCTCCACCTTTCTGATTCTGCTCTCATCCCTGCAATCTCCGGCAATAGCAGTAATAAGTGAGATTCCCTCATTTGGTACATCAAAATAGAAGAAATG
>JAZQLB010000319.1:0-11550 GCA_045542475.1 Lachnospiraceae bacterium
GTTCAGCCGGCTGTTAAGAAGGACACTAAGGATAACAGAATGAGATTTTTATAAGATGTTTTTTGGGAGCCGTCGGCTCCCATTTTTTTATTAGAGGTATTAATAAAAGCTATAGTTCTGACGATACAGAATACAGGTAAAAAAGAGCATTTTTCAAAAAAATATAAAATACATCTAAATAATTTTTATAATCTTCCGATACATATAATATAAGAAGAGAAAATTAGAGGAACTTTTAATCTATTCACGGAAGGAGAGATAGTTATGCGAATACATGCTTATAATCAGATTAACAGATTGTATACAACAACAAGTAAGACTAAGGTTAATAAGAGCAAGTCGGTAGATACCAGCGATAAATTAGAGATTTCACAGGCAGGAAGAGATTATCAGATTGCCAAGAGTGCAACAGCTGCAGCAGCAGATGTCAGGGAAGACAGAATTGCAGAGGTTAAGGCTAAGTATGCATCAGGTAATTATGATATTGAGGCTGAGCAGTTGGCAGCTAAGCTTGCACAGAAGTATAATACAACATTGTTTTAGGCTGAATGAGAGGGTGCGCTTAAGTGGCAAGTTTAATTGATGAACTTATAGATGTTTTGGAAAAAGAGAATACAGAGTATGAGGGTCTTTTAGAGCTGTCGATAGAGAAGACGGGAATAATTATCCGTGCAGATATTGAGCAGCTTTCAAGGATGATTGAGAAAGAACAGCTTGTGGTGGATAGAATCATAGCGTTTGAAAAAAAGAGGGCAGAGGTATCTAAGGATATAGCCAATGTCCTTAACAAGGATGTTAAAACCTTGACTCTCAGCAGACTGATAGAACTACTTGGTTCCCAGCCTAAGGAGAGGAATGCGCTTGCGAGTATTCACGACAGGCTTTCTTTGACTATGAAGAGAATGGTTGAGGTTAATAACAGGAATCAGGCACTACTTAAGGAATCTATGGAGATGCTGCAGTTTGAGATGAATATAGTGCAGGGTTTGAGAAGGGGACCGGAGACTAATAATTATGGAAAAGATGCGTATAGGAGTGGTAATTATACGCTTCCAAATAGATCGTTTGATACTAAGCAGTAAAGGAGAGTGGACAACATGATGTCAGCATTGTATGTTGGCCTTAGCGGACTGGTACAGAGCAGCTATGCACTTAATACCACAGCTAATAATCTTGCAAATGTTAATACGGATGGATATGTAAGACAGCAGGTTGTTTTTAAGGATACTAATTATGAGACAACCCATACCTTTGCAACTAATGTTTTGCAGGTGGGTTTAGGCGTATCAATACAGGAGGTAAGCCATGTTAGAGATCTTTTCTTAGATGCGGCTTACAGAAGAGAGAACGGAAGAGAGAGCTTTTATACACAGGTATATGATTCTATGTATGAGGTTCAGACACAGCTTGGAGAGCTGGATGATATTCCGTTTAGTAATACCATTAATGATATTTTAGAGTATATTAATGAGGTTGCAAAGCAGCCGGATGATAATGTAGCAAGAGCAGGTCTTGTGCAGGGAGCGGTTACTTTCCTTGATAAGGCTAATTCAATATATGAAGGTCTTGTGACCTATCAGCAGAATATTAATGAGGCTGTTAAGACTATGACAGCAAGAATTAATGAGATTGGCTATGCAATCCGTGACCTTAACCGCAAGATTGCCGGTATTGAGGCAGGTGGGATTGAGACTGCTTCTACATTAAGGGATGAAAGAGACTTGTTAATTGATGAGTTATCCGGATACGCCAAGATATCTGTTGATGAATCAGAGGGTGGAATTGTTACGGTAATGCTGGAGAATTCACTGTTTTGTAACAATATGACAGTGTCTGAATTAAAGCTTGAGACTATAGAGGGAACGGATTTTGTAAGACCTGTATGGAAGGATATGAATGATGCACCTGTATATAATATGAGAGTGACAATGTCTACAGAGGCGAATACTGACATTGGCGGTCTTAAAGGTCTTCTTGCTGCAAGAGGTTCAATATCACCTACCTTTGCCAATATGATTGAGGTTCCATATGCTGACAGACCGGATGATACAGTGGACATTACAACTCCGGAGGGAAAGGCAGCGGTTGAGGCATATACAGCCTATAGAGATTATATAAGCTATACAGAGAGTGCATCATATTCAACTCTTGTTAATACAATTGCTAACTTTGATAAGCTTGTTAACAGCATTGTAGAGGGTATTAATAATATATTAAGTCCTCTTACCGAGAATGATGTAACAGTGGAATATATTGACGAGAATGGTAACACTGCAACCTTTACAGGTAAGATTCTTGATATGGACAAGACCGGTTACGGAGAGGATCTTGATTCTACACCGGGTACAGAGCTGTTCTCAAGAAAGTTTACTGACAGATATACCAAGGTTACCGGCACGGATGGTAATACATATTATTTATATAATCAGGATAATACCTTTGGTAATAAGTCTATATATACAATAGATAATATTGAGGTAAATACAGATGTATTACAGGATTTAACACTTCTTCCTTTAACCGGTGCAGATGACTGTGCAGATTTTAAGAGGGCTAAGGAACTGGTGGATTTATTCTCAAAGGAGAATCTGTATTATAATGGTGGTCTTGATAAAATGAACTTTAATGATTTTTACAAGTCCATTGTCAGTGATATCGCGAATACAGGTAAGATATATTTCAGTATGATGGAGAATCAGGCAGACCTTACTAATACCATTGATGACGGAAGACAGCAGGTTATGGGAGTTTCTTCTGATGAAGAGCTTACCAACATGATTAAGTATCAGCAGGCATATAATGCATCCTCAAGATACATTAATGTTATTACAACAATGCTTGATACAATACTCCAGATAGTGTAGGAAAGGGCGTGAATTAATTGGCTAATACTTTTTTTGGACTTACAATAGGTGCTTCTGGATTATATGCAAGTAATGCTTCAATTAATACAGTTGCCCATAACGTATCTAATGTTAATACAGAGGGATATTCAAGACAGCATGTAGATCAGGAGGCGAGCTTTGGAATAAGAGTATATGCTTCCTATGGTACTGTCGGAACAGGTGTTAAGATTAATAATATTGAACAGACAAGAAGTGAATACTATGATAACCGTTACAGATATAATAATGCATATTATGGTATGTATAGCTGTCTGGAGGAATATTCAACTCTTATAGAGGATTACCTGGATGAGTTCAGTAAGGATGGTTTTATTGTAGAATATAATAATTTCTTTAATACCATTAACGGACTTATGAATGACCCGAGCAGTGAGGTTAATCGTAATCAGTTTATGAATTACGCAACAAGTATTTGTGAATATTTTAATACCTTGTCAGCTAATCTTGAGAATACTCAGCTGGATATCAATCTGGAGGTTAAGAGTACGGTTGAGACTATTAACACAATAGCAGCACAGTTGGCAGGAATTAATAAGCAGATTAATATCGTTGAGGTTAATGGCGGAGCTGCCAATGATTTAAGAGATCAGAGAAATCTTTTGATTGAACAGTTGTCAGAGCTTGTGAATATAGAAGTATCAGAGAATGATTTGGGTGGCGGTGTTACAGAATATATTGTATATATCAATGAACAGACACTTGTTGAAGGTTATAATTATAATCAGCTTCAGTGTGTGGCAAGAGAAAAGCTTCGTAATGCCAGTGATGCATCAGGTCTTTATGATATCAAATGGGATAACGGACTTACCTTTAACCCTTATGATGATACCTTAAGAGGTTCGCTGAAGGCACTTATAGATATGCGTGACGGCTGTAATGATTTGTATGAGAGAGTAGTAACGGATGCCAATGGTGAGCAGTCCCTTGAACTGGTTTCAGATACATATCGTAACTCATCATACAAGGGAGTTCCATTTTATCAGTCACAGCTTAATACTTTTGTTACAGCCTTTGCAAAGGAATTTAATGATATTCTGCTGCAAGGTCAGACGAAGGATGGAGTTGTTTGTGATGTTCCATTCTTTTCGTCAAAATTCAATACAGATTATGTTACTGCGGCTAACATACATGTGGATGATTATTTTGTGGATGACCTTAATAATCTGCCATATTCCTATGATGTTGCAAAGGGATCAGAGAACGATGACATGCTTAAGGATTTGATGGCACTTAAAGATAAGGTTACTATTCAGAGTGGTACATTCTGGGATTTCCTTACCTCAATCGTATCAGATATAAGTGTTGACTCTATCAGAGCCAAGACCTTTAATGCGAACTATTCAAGTATCAAATCAGTTGTTAATGAGCAGAGAATGTCAATTATGGGTGTTGATGAGGACGAGGAAGGTGTAGACCTTGTAAGATATCAGCATGCATATGATTTGGCATCTAAGGTTATTTCTGTAATGACTGAAATATACGATAAGCTTATTCAGGAAACAGGTCTGTAATAGCTTGAGAAAAGAGGGATAATATGCGTATTACTAATACAATGATGACCAACAATACAATGAGAAATGTTAATAAATCCAAAACTAATCTCTATTCTACTGAACAGCAGATGGCTACACAGAAGAAGATTAACAGACCTTCTGAGGATCCGATTGTTGCAATTAGAGCGTTGTCTTTAAGAACCAGTATTTCAGAGATTACACAGTATCTTGAAAAGAATGTTCCTGATGTACAGTCATGGTACACACTTACAGAGACTTCTTTGAAGAATATGGATGGTATTTTATCTGATATATACAAATATTGTAATCAGGGAGCAACAGATACCTTTACTGTAGACAACCGAGCTGCGATTATAGAGAGTATAGACCAGCTTAAGGAGGCACTTTTTGCAGAAGGTAATGCTGATATTTCAGGCAGATATATTTTTACGGGATACAGAACGGATACCTCTCTTACATTTATGGAGGAAGCAGCTACGAATGTGGAATATAGTATAGATCAGGAATTTACCGGATATGATTTTACAACTTCGACATATATGGTTAATCCGGTGGATATTACCAATATTCAGGCGATTCCTGCTGCAGACACACCAAAGACTATTACAGTTAACCGATTAAGACTTGCTTATGAGAATTGCAAGGATGTTGATCCTACCGTGAAGGTTAATGGTAATGATATGACTGTGCAGACAGTTACAACTGAAGAGATGGAAGAGATATTAACTACTACAGGTCTTCAGGATGATATTGCATATTATGTATTTGATAGAGGGGAGCTTGTGTTCTCGCCTGATACATACAGCAGTATGAAGGAGAAAACAGACAAAATCGAGGTTACATATGAGAAGGGCGATTTTAATGTAGGTGATGTAAGACCGGAGCATTATTTTGACTGCCATGATTTGACTAACGATACTCCTTATAGAATTGGTGAGGGCGGACAGCAGATTGAGTATACTATTAATTTCAGTCAGAGTATTAAGATTAATACCGAAGCAAGAAATGTATTAAGCTTTAATATTGCAAGAGATATTGATGATTTAACTACCAGTCTTCAGAAGGTGGCAGATATTGAAGCAGAGATGGCAAAGCTTGAAGAAATGAAGGGTTCTAATATATATACGGATGCCCAGAAGGAGTCTATTGCATCCATGCTCGAAGCATCCCAGAAGCAGCATGATTACGCCAAGGCTGATATGGAGAAGCTGTTTGCTAAAGCGATGACACAGATACAGGGCTATCAGCAGGTTGTATCAACAGAGGTTTCGGATCTGGGAAGCCGCGAGGTAAGACTTAGACTTGCAAAGACCAGACTTGAACAGCAGCTGACAACCTTTAAGGACCTTAAATCTTCTAACGAGGATGTGGAGCTTGAAGATATTGCCATTGAATTTGCAGAGGCAGAGACTATATATGATGCGGCAATTGCGACTGCATCAAAAACAGTAAGACAGACATTACTTGATTATCTGTAAAATATACAAAAAGGCTGATTGTGAATATCGGCTGTAAAGATGGAGGATAATATGATTATTAATTCGCGTTTATTTGGTGAAATTGAGATTGCAGAAGATAAGATAATTACTTTTACAGCGGGAATTATGGGGTTTGAGGAATATAAAACATATACTATTCTTTTTGATTCAGAGAGGGAGAAGAATACGGTAATGTGGCTTCAGTCAACGGAGGATGCAGAGCTTGCGTTTCCTGTAATGGATCCTATGAAGGTATGTGAAGCCTATAATCCTGTTGTAGAGGATGAGTGGCTTGCACCGTTAGGGGAGGTAAAGGATGATAGCGAATACTATCTGCTTTCTGTACTTACCGTACCATCAGACCTTGCCAAAATGACTATTAATCTTAAGGCACCAATCATTGTTAACATGAATACAATGAAGGCATGCCAGCTGATTGTTAATAATGAGGAATATTCTGTCAGATATAATGTATATGATTATATCCAGAAAATGAAGGAGGGTAATTAATGCTTGCTTTATCAAGAAAAAAAGGTGAATCAATTGTAATTAATAATGATATAGAGATTACCATCCTGGACATTAAGGGGGATCAGATTAAGATTGGTGTGGTTGCTCCAAAATCAGTACCTGTATACAGAAAAGAGGTATATGTGCAGATTCAGGATGCGAATAAAGCAGCCAGCAAGCCGGAGGCAGCACAGGCACTTAAGGATTTCTTAAAGTAATTTCAATAAAATATGAAGATTTTATCGGCAGAATATAAACTTTTGATTATGTTCTGCCGAAATATATTTTAGAAAAGGGTAACAAGTCAATTGAAAACACATGGAGGTGACCGTAATGGCAATTGAAGCAATTAACAGTATGGGTGTAGGTTCTACATCTGTACAGACAGGCAGCAGACAAGTGACCGTACCGGAGGCAAAGGAAGCAACCGTACAGGTTAATCAGGCTGTGGGTGCAGCTAATGCAGCTGTAATTACCAAGGTGGGACAGCAGGGGGCAGAGACCGGCTATGGCGAGGGTGGCTCTCAGAGAAAACCAAGTGAAAGAACTATCAAGCAGGCAGTATCAGATCTTAACCGAAAGATTAATCATAATACTGTAGCGGAATTTGGTTATCATGAGCCGACTAACAGAGTTACAATTAAAATTGTGGATAAGGATACTAAGGAGGTAATTAAAGAAGTTCCTCCGGAGAAGACTTTGGAGATGATTGCTAAGGTATGGGAAATAGCAGGAATTCTTGTGGATGAAAGAAAATAGGAGGTGTTAGTATGGCGATAAGAGTAAGTGGACTTATATCAGGACTTGATACAGATTCTATTGTTCAGGAACTGGTATCGGCATATGCTACCAAGAAGGATAAGTATACAAAGGCACAGACCAAGCTGGAATGGAAGATGGATGCATGGAAGAGCATGAACAGTAAGATTTATGGCTTCTATACAACAAGTCTTTCAAATATGAGGTTAACCACGAATTACAGTCTTAAGACAAGCTCGGTGTCAGACAGTTCTGTGGCTAAGGTAACAGCATCTTCAACTGCAGTTTCAGGAACACAGTCGCTTAAGGTTAAGGAGTTAGCTTCATCTGCTTATATGACAGGCGGAGTGGTATCTAATAAGACTAATCCGGGTGAGAAGGTTACAGGAAGCACATTACTTACCGATATTGGAGCTGAAGCCGGTGGTGTAATAAGCATTGGTGATACAAAGATTAATATTGAAGCAGGGACTACTGTGAATAATCTTATTGGTCAATTAAAGGAAGCAGGCTACTCAGCGAATTTTGATGAGACCAATCAGAGAATATTCTTAAGCTCTAATACAGAGGGAGCAGCCGGTGAATTTACTTTGATGGCTGATAATGCAGCAGGTCTTTCTACCTTGCAGGCGGTTGGTTTGTTTGCTGTTAAGGATGTTAACGGTGAAGAGACCGCAGAGATGGCTAAGTACAGAGAGCTTGCAGCAAATAATGATGGTAGTGAGGCATATTATGTGGCAAAGTCTGTTGTTGATATGGTTGATGCAGGCGGGCTTACTGCTGATGAGATTAGCGACCTTGAGGCTATAGTTGAACCATATGAAGAGAATCTTGCTATCGTTAGGGAGTATGAAGCAGCTCAGGCTGCAATTGCAAAGTTTGAAGAGCAGCAGCAGATAGTTACAGATTACGCAGCAACAATAGATACATATCTGGATAAGCTTACAAAGGAAAAGAAAACTGATGACACAGGTGCAGAATCACGTGTGTTATACACAGATGAAGAGCTTGCCAAGATGAAGGAATATAATGAGGCTAATGCTAATAGTACGGATGCAGATGTAATCCAGAAGATAGAAGAGAATAAGTCAATTCTCGAGGCGAAGGAGATCTATGACAAGTATGAGGCTGCTAAGGCGTATACCACCAATGCAGATAATATTGCCGCAAAGGATGAAGCAACAGCCCTTGTTAATAATGCAGACAGTACAGCAGCGTATAATACTGCAAAGGCGTATGTTGAGGACTCTTCGTTAAAAGATAATTATGTACAGGCAAAGAGTCTCCTGAATGGTAATAGCATTGTTTCCGCTGGTTCTGATGTGGCGAGAGTGTCTGCACAGGATGCGGTTATAGAGCTTAATGGAGCAACCTTTACTAGTGCAAACGGCAGCTTTTCTATTAATGGTCTGTCTATTACTGCATTAGAGGAGACTGGAGACGAGGCTGTTACTATTACTACAGCAGCGGATTCACAGGCTGTATATGATAAGATTAAGGAATTTATTTCTAAGTATAATGAGCTTCTTACAGATATGGATACAGCTTATAATGCAGCTTCATCAGGGGATTACGAGCCTCTTACAGAAGAAGAGCAGGAGAGCATGACTGATAAGCAGATTGAGAAGTGGGAGACTAAGATTAAGGATGCCCTTCTTAGAAGAGATAGTACATTGGGCGGTGTTTCAAGCTCAATGAAAGCTATTATGCAGAGTTCCTTTGAGATTGATGGTAAGATGTATTCACTCTCAAACTTTGGAATTAATACATTAAGCTATTTTGAGGCAGATGTTAATGAAAGAGGTTGCTGGCATATTGATGGTGATACGGATGACAGTCATGTAGCAGGTACTACAGATAAGCTTATGGCTGCGATTAATTCGGATCCTGATACAGTTGTATCCTTCTTCCAGCAGCTTTCAACCAAGCTGTATAATGACCTTACTAAGAGAATGGCATCTTCATCTACAAGCAGTGCATACACAGTCTATAATGATAAGCAGATGTCCAAGGAATATAGCGAATACAATGATGTTATAGATAAGTGGGAAGAGAAGCTGGAATATTATGAGGATTATTATTACAGCAAGTTTGCTGCAATGGAGAAGGCATTATCACAGCTTCAGTCTTCAACATCGGCATTGGGTGGATTGTTAGGAACAGGTACCGGCTGATAAGGAGAATTAAAGATTATTAAATGAGGAGGCTATTAGACTACTATGGCAATGACTACGGGGTATCAGCAATACGAAAAGAGTAAGATTCTTACTGCATCGCCGGCAGAGCTTACATTGATGCTTTATGAAGGTGCGATTAAGTTCTGTAATATTGCAATAATGGCAATTGAGAAGCAGGATGTTGAGAAGGCGCATATCAATATAATTAAAGTTGAGAGGATTATAGATGAATTTCAGGCAACGCTTAATTTCAAGTATCCTGTGGCAAATGATTTTAATGAGGTATACAAATATCTGAATCAGAGACTGTTAGATGCGAACATGACAAAGGATATAGAGATTCTTGAGGAAGTATTAAAGCATCTTAGAACCATGAGAGATACATGGAAAGAGGTTATGCGCCTGGCAAAGGTGGATGGTGTTAATAAATAATCTTTTTAGAAGGCGAGGAGAAGTATATGAGTATGACTGAGAGTTATATTACAATTCTGGATGCCAGTCTTAATAAAAAGATTGAGATTCTTGATGAGATTATCTTAATTAACAGCAGACAGTCAGAGCTTATAGCAGCGGATAAACCGGATGCGGATGCATTTAATGAGACTGTGGAGGAGAAAGCGGTACTTATTGATAAGCTTAATGAGCTGGATGAGGGTTTTCAGCTATTGTATAATAATGTACAGGCAGAGCTTAAGGATAATAGGGAACGCTATTTAGAGCAGATTGCACAGATGCAGAAGAAGATTACTCTGATTATGGAAAAGAGTACTCATATTCAGACAGAGGAAAAACGCAATAATGAGCGTATTAAAGCAATGTTTGGGTCTCTTCATAAGGCGGCAAAAACAGTTAAGAAAAATAGCCGGCAGGTGGCTAATTATTACAAGACCATGAATAAGCTTACGGATGAACCGGTATTCATGGACAGAAAAAAATAGAAAATATTATTTCTGGTATAAAGTATTTAAAAATTATACCGATATAATATACAAAGAAGTAAATAATTGCTATATATGGTAATGATTTACTTCTGGAACAGGAGCATAAGCTGCATAACTAATGACTTCGGCAAGGAAGCCGAAATATATTCAAGGAGGAATTAATTATGGTAGTACAGCACAACCTTACAGCGATGAACGCTAACAGACAGTTAGGAATCACAACAAGTGCACAGGCAAAGTCAACAGAGAAGCTATCTTCAGGTTACAAGATTAACCGTGCAGGAGACGATGCAGCAGGTCTTTCAATCTCAGAGAAGATGAGAAGCCAGATCAGAGGTCTTAATAAGGCTTCTACTAATGCTCAGGATGGTATATCACTTATCCAGGTAGCAGAAGGTGCTCTTAACGAGACACACTCAATTCTTCAGAGAATGAACGAGTTAGCAGTACAGGCAGCTAACGATACCAATACTACAACTGACAGAAATGCTATTCAGGAAGAGATTAATGCTCTTAAGTCAGAGGTAGACAGAATTGCAACAACAACCCAGTTCAATACAATGAATCTTCTTAATGGAGATTATACAGGTAAGAAGCTTCAGGTTGGTTCACTTTCTGGACAGGTAATCGGTATTGCAATCAGCTCAATGAAGGCATCTGACCTTAGTGTAGGAGCGTTAGATTTAACAAGCCATGCTGGTGCTGCATCAGCGATAACAAGCGTTTCAACAGGTATTGAGAAGCTTTCTAAGCAGAGATCAGCACTTGGTGCTATCCAGAACAGACTTGAGCACACAATCGCTAACCTTGATACAGCAGCTGAGAATACACAGTCAGCTGAGTCACGTATCCGTGATGTTGATATGGCAGAAGAGATGGTTGAGTACAGCAAGAACAACATTCTTGCACAGGCTGGCCAGTCAATGCTTGCACAGGCAAATCAGGTTACACAGGGTGTTGTTTCATTACTTCAGTAATTGTGAGATTTGCTATCATGAAGCCGATGGGGTTAGCCCCATCGGCTTTTTATGGTTTTCGGATACAATGTCAGGATTAAAAAATAATTAAAAAAATTTATTTGAGCTATAAAGTAATTTTAAAATATGCCGATATAATATACAAAGAAGTAAATAATTGATATATATGGTAATGATTTACTTCTGGAGCAGCAGCATAAGCTGCATAACTAATCACTTCGGCAAGGACGCCGAAATATATTCAAGGAGGAATTAATTATGATAGTACAGCACAATCTTACAGCGATG
>JAZQLB010000320.1:0-8669 GCA_045542475.1 Lachnospiraceae bacterium
ATTGAGTTAACTGCTAATAAGATATCAGCTGTCTCATCAATGATTGCTGGTGTGTTACCTGCACCAACACCAAGTGCCGGCTTACCGCTTGAATAAGCAGCCTTAACCATACCAGGACCACCTGTTGCAAGGATGATGTCAGCTTCCTTCATTACCATGTTAGTAAGTTCAAGACTTGGAACATCAATCCATCCAATGATACCCTCTGGCGCACCAGCCTTAACTGCTGCCTCAAGAACAACCTTAGCTGCTGCAATTGTACTTGCCTTAGCTCTTGGATGTGGGCTGATGATAATACCGTTTCTTGTCTTTAAAGAAATAAGTGTCTTAAAGATAGCTGTTGATGTAGGGTTAGTTGTTGGAATAACGGCTGCTACAACACCGATTGGCTCTGCAATCTTCTTAGTACCGAAAGCCTTATCCTCTTCGATAACACCACATGTCTTTGTATCTCTGTATGCATTATATATATATTCTGATGCGAAATGATTCTTGATAACCTTATCCTCTACAATACCCATGCCAGTCTCTTCAACTGCCATCTTAGCAAGAGGAATTCTTGCCTGGTTAGCTGCCATTGCAGCCTCAAAGAAAATCTTATCAACCTGCTCCTGTGTGTATGTAGCAAAGATTCTCTGTGCTTCTCTTACACTTGCAAGCTTCTTTTCAAGCATTTCTACACTATCAACGATTTCGTATGTTTTCTCCATTATTTTGGCCTCCTGATTAATTTGTTAAATTATTAACATTGAGTACGTTAATAATTTAACACAGTTTTATATGTATGTCAACACTTACATTGCATTTTTTTAAAAAAAATTTTCTCCATGGATTTATCAGCCTTCCCAAAGTAATATTTTAGTCCTGCCTGCACTTATATTTTCAAAAGGTCCTGCTGTTGGTGCACTACCTCGGTCTTTACCGAAAAAGTCCGTATTTACGGCAACTTTACTGCCATCCGGGTTCTCAAATGGTGCTTCCGGAAATCTTGGAAGAGGCAGCTTATCCGTAGTAATAATCTCTGTAGAAAGATTGTTAAATTTTTCATCAAGATTAATTTCTAAATATACTTTTTTATCTTCCATTGATATTTTTATATCAGAATGTGTATCCGTGCATATATGACCATCCTCTCTGTCAAAGGCTTTTATACCATCCGCATAATAGTTATTTTTAATATATGCCGGCTGCAAAACATTGATATACTTGTTCACATCTCCTCTGCCATCAATGGTAGCACGCTCAATATATTCCTCCGGGGTAATCGGACAACCATCATACATGCTTGTTCCACATATCCAACGTTCTTCCCTTTCTTCGCCATCATCTACAAAGATATTATTGAAAAAGCGGTCATCATGCCCGTATACAACTGCTGTTCCCATGATTTCTGTTGAATGTGGCAAATGGTAAGGTGTAGAACGCTTACGCTCGTCATATCTATGGAATCCACCCACAAAAAGATTATGAACATATGCACCGCCCTGTGCTGCATTCTTAATGGTTCTGCCTGAGCCGAATATGTTGTTATCCACCAGATGTGGACCATGTGTTACCTCAATCCATGCATCAACCTCATTGTGGTGGTACAGATTGGAGCTAAGTCTCACACCCTGTGCCTGCCAGTCAAGCCATGTTCCAAGCTTACAGTCATGTATGTGATTGTGATGAATATAAGTATCAATTGCCGCATGGAGCTTAATTCCGGCTATTTCAAAGCCATGAAATTCATGCTTATTTCCTATATTATAAATGTGATTACCATATATCTCACTAAAGGCTCCGCCCATCTGACCCACGATTCCATTCTGACCACAGTCATATATTGTGTTATTTCTTATAATATGGTTTCCCACGTTTTCCTTGCTCCAGCCCAGCCTCTTTGCTGCAAATACTGCTTCAAGCTGTGTCTGGTAGCCCGGCTTTCTATGGTATCTGGTATATAGATTGTCTCCTGAGGTGAGCTCCTTTCCTATACTAATGGCACTGCAACGGGCATCATGTAAAATATTGTCCTCGATAACCCAGCCCTTAGACCAATGTGCTCCTATCATACCAAACTGCTCTGTAGTAGGTGGTGCCCATGTACACGCAGCATGTGCCATCTCAAAGCCACGGATGGTAATGTAATTAATTCCCATTCTATCCGGATAGAAGCAACACTTTCTGACATTAATCTCAGTCAGTTCTTCATTTGGATTATGCTTTACAAAATTAGCATGAATGATTGTATCAGTCTCATTAACCTGACAGCACCATGTCATTTTGCCAGTCTCAACCTGTACCTTATCTGCAGCCTCGCTTAAAGCCTCTCCATTAATGTATACCTGTCCTGTATGCAGCATTGGCTCAAGTGGAGTTATAAGCCAATCTCCATCAATAACCTCAACATAAGGATTATATGTACCAAATAAGGAATTAGGCACAACTGTGCTCCATACTCCATTACCACAATCGTTCCATTCCGTAATCTGTTCTGAGCCCTTTATTACTACATGCTCACCCTCGGCAGCCATGTACACAATTGGATTATAAGCACTTCGGCTTCCGTTTTTTGGATTAACCCATTCTCTATAAGTGCCTTCATGTACAATGATATAATCCCCTTCCTCCGCAACTGCTGCCGCTTTGGATATTGTAAGAAATGGCAAGCCTATACTGCCATTATTCTTATCACTTCCTGATTTTGACACGTGATATTCCATTTTTAAGCCCCTTTCATGTTTTACCAACTTTCAACCCATTTTATTAACCCTATAGTACTATATTTATATCTTTACTACCATTTTGTCAACACTTATTCTTCTATTAAGAAATTATAGATAATAAATATTCTGATATTACTTTTTTTCCTTGCCATATCCTCATACATGTCTTAAAATATACGTCAATAGAAAGGTGGTTATTTCATGAAGGATAAGCTTTTTACTAATAAGAAATCTCTAAATGATATAGAGGCATCTCTTACGGAAACCGAGGACTCCTTTATTGAATCCTATGGTAAGCATGAGAAAAAGCCTCTTAGAATACTTTTAAGCTTATATAAGGGACATTATATGCAGTTTGCATTATCCGGACTGTTCTTTGCCCTAAAGCATGCCTGCGTATGGTATCTTCCCGTAGCAACCGCAGGAATTATTAATATTGCCTCCGGCACAAGTGATGGCGGAATACGGCAGATTATAATATATGCCGCAATTATGATTGTGCTGGTGCTTATAAATATGCCTGCCAATTATCTGTATGTGCATTTTAGAAGCTCTGCCATACGAAATATGGAAGCAGGACTGCGTGGTGCGCTGGTAAGAAAGCTTCAGCAGCTCTCAATCTCCTACCATACCGAAATGCAGTCAGGCCGGCTTCAATCCAAGGTAATGCGAGATGTGGAGGCTATTGAAACCCTCTCCCAGCAGCTTTTTACCAATGTACTGACCATTATACTTAATCTTATAGTGGCATTTGTCGTAACCGGACTCAGAAGCACAATAGTGCTTATGTTCTTCCTTATATGTGGACCTGTTGCTGCCGCTACCATGGCAGCCTTTAGAAAACAGATTAAACGTACCAATTCCACCTTCCGTAAGGAAATGGAATCCACCTCAGCAAAGGTTATGGAGATGGTAGAGCTTATACCTGTTACCCGAGCCCATGCCCTTGAGGAGGAAGAAATATATAAAATGGAGAACCAGCTTACCAATGTAGCAAGAAGCGGTTACAGACTGGATATTGTACAAGCTAATTTCGGTGCCGTGGGCTGGTGTACCTTTCAGATATTTCAGGTATTGTGTTTAGGCTTTACTGGATATCTTGCTTTTAATGGACAGACTACTGTTGGTGATATAACACTTTATCAGACATACTTTACCACCATAGTTACACAGATATCCAATTTCATTAACCTGCTGCCTATTATTTCAAAGGGACTGGAATCAGTTAATTCCGTTGGTGAGGTTCTACTAGCAAATGATATTGAAAATAATAAAGGCAAGCATAAGCTAAAATCTGTTGATGGTGTGTTTGATTTTAATGATTTATGCTTTGCCTATGATAAAAATAAGCCCGTGCTTAACCACTTAAATCTACATGTTAATCAGGGTGAAACCATTGCACTTGTTGGTGAATCCGGCGCCGGTAAATCAACAATACTCAATATGGTAATCGGCTTTAATAAGGCAGATTCAGGAAAGCTTCTTATAGACGGAATAGATATTGATACCATTAATCTTCACAGCTACCGAAAACATATTGCCGTAGTTCCGCAGACCTCCATTCTTTTTTCGGGCAGCATAAGAGATAATATTACTTATGGAATAAGTAACATTTCTGATGAAGAGCTTGACAAAGTTATTGAAGCGGCGAACCTTAAGGAATTTATAAGCTCATTACCTGACGGACTTGATACTCTTGTAGGCGAGCATGGCGGCAAGCTTAGCGGTGGTCAGCGCCAGAGAATATCCATTGCAAGAGCCCTTATAAGAAGTCCTAAGATTATTATTTTTGATGAGGCAACATCTGCACTTGACAGCATATCAGAGCGTGAAATTCAGAAAGCATTAAACAACCTTACCAAAAATAGAACCACATTTATCGTGGCACACAGGTTGTCTACCATTAAAGATGCTGATAAGATTGCCGTAATAAGCGAGGGACGTTGTACTGAATATGGAACCTATGAGGAGCTTATGGCAAAGCAGGGAGAATTCTATCAGATGCGCCAGCTACAGCTTTAAGCAATGTCACAATATATAAGCCATATAAATATAATTCATATTACATTTTCTAATGAACTATGATATAATGAATTTTATGCACTAATATAACAGGATAAAATTTCCAAAGCCTAAAACAGGTCTTTGGATTGGAGGTAGAATTGAGTAATACATTAATTAGTAATAAAAACTTTGATGAAGAACGTGCCTTATATGGTGTTAAGGATGTTACTGTAGATAATTGCCGTTTTGACGGCCCTGCTGATGGAGAGAGTGCCTTTAAGGAATGTGAGAAGGTTACAGTATCAAACAGCTTTTTTAATCTCAGGTACCCATTCTGGCATGACCATTATTTAGCAATTGATAACTGTGAGCTTACTGAGCTTTGTCGTGCTGCTCTTTGGTATACTGACCATGTTACAATCACCGGCTCAAAGCTTCACGGAATCAAGGCATTACGTGAATGTCAGGATATCAGAATTGAAGGCTGCGATATTATTTCACCTGAATTTGGCTGGTCATCAGCTAACTGCATTATAGAAAACACCAGTGCCGTAAGTGAATATTTTATGATGAGAGCTGAGAATATCCGCTTTAAAAATGTTAATTTTAAAGGAAAATATTCCTTCCAGTACATAAAGAATGCCACCTTTGAGGATTGTGTGTTTGACACCAAGGATGCGTTCTGGCATGGTGACAATATAACAGTTATTAATAGTGTAGTTAAGGGAGAATATCTTGCATGGTACTCCAATCACCTAACCTTTATTAACTGTAAAATCATTGGTACACAGCCTTTATGCTATTGCTCTAACCTTAAGCTTATTAACTGTGAAATGGTTGATACAGATTTGAGCTTTGAACGCTCTGATGTTGAGGCAGATATAACCACGCCTGTAGTCAGCGTTAAGAATCCACTGCATGGATATATTAACGCACCTGCTATCGGTGAAATTATTATTGATACCGAGGCTGCAAAGGAAGCCGGTTGTAAAATTACTATCGTATAATTAATAAAAAACCATAATTCCACTGATAAACAGGAGTGAATTATGGTTTTTATATTTCATATCTCCAATTGCACCTTAAGCATAATGCTTAAAAGACAATCTCATACCGAATATTACCTGTATTTTATTATTACTTGCCAATAATCTTAACATTAGGCTGATTTTCCTGCTCCATAATACATACCCAGGTCTTTCCCTGATTAAGCTCTACTATGGTGTCATCGAAATATTTATATGAAGTAATACCATAACCATAGTAGTAATCACAGCCAAGATTAGTATTAACTCCATCAGAAGCCTTTGTCCATCGTACCCATGATGCTTCACCATTGGTAACTACCAAACCAAGACCTTCGCCTGTAAGAATATATAATGGAGAACCATTCCAATACTGCTCTCCCGGAACAAACTTACAAATAATATTTGTTACCGCAAGCTGCTCCCCTGTCATCTCATCAATCTGAGGTGCGCCATACTCATATCTGTAATATAAGCCATCCTCCTCATTATACTCGAAATAAGCATTATTGTATGCATAGCCTGTTTCAAGTCTGTAGCACGACTCTCCATCTACCGGCGAAACCTTCTTACTATCATCCTCAGTAAATCTAAATGGCGATGCAAAATTCTCATCGAGATAAGTTGTTACTCCTTTGTTAACCATTGCAGTAAGTAAATCATCCGCTGTCACAAATACATTATGTGGTGACACCCTGTCCGATCTTCTTGTAAAATTATACATTCCTGTCATACCATTAAATGTCATAAGAGCAGGGTCACTTAAAAATTCCAACGCAAAATCAGATTGTCCAAAATGGAAATAGGCTGCATCACATTCAGCTGCAAGCCATGGATAGTAGTCTCTGCAGCTTCTTATTGAACCAAGGGTATCAAACTCATCATAATTCTGGAAAACAGCCATGAGTCTGGTTACTCCACCCTCACACTGACCTTCATAAATAACATCTGCTACACTTAAGCCCCTCTGCGGAAGACCAGCCTGAATGTTGTTAATCATAACTGCTAATGGTCTTCTGTAGGCAATCGTATCATTTATCCATTCACCGGTAAAATAGCTTCTTACAGTCTCGCCCGTTGGAACAAGACTTGTATCTGATGAAAGAGTTGGTAAATCGCTCTCTACAGGCTCTGTGTCCGGCTTCCCAACATTCTCCTGTGTTGTTTCCTCTGTTTCGTCAGTTGTTTGTGTAATATCCTCTGTTGTAGTCTCCATCTGTGAAGTAGTTTCATTCGGAACAGTGTTCTCAATTGTCAAATCCGGAACATCAGTCTCCTTTTTTCCACCACAGCCTGTAAGCATTAATGCACAAGCTACTGTTAATACCATTTTCCCTAATAAATGTTTTTTAACCATACCTAATCTCCTAAAAAACTTATATAATATATACAATATACCATTATTAACAAATATTTTCCATACAAAATTACAATAAATTCTTGTTTTATTTCATAAAATTTTGTCACTTATTACATTTTATAATAAATACTATTGTAGTAAAATATGATAAACAAAGGATTATGAGGAGTGACCAAATATGAAATCAAATAAATATGAAATGGATATGTGTAATGGTCCTATAGCCTCCAAAATGTGGAGATATGTTATTCCGCTTATGCTATCAGGACTTTTGCAGCTGGCTTTTAATGCAATAGACATGATTGTAGTCGGCAAATGCTGTGGCGATGATGCCCTTGCTGCCGTAGGTGCCACCGGCTCCCTTATCAATCTTTTAGTAAATGTATTCATGGGCTTATCCGTAGGCACAAATGTTCTTGTAGCACAATTCTATGGTGCAGGAAAAGAAAAGCATGTAAGTGAAGCAGTACATACAGCCATTACCTCCAGTGTTATTCTTGGTGCCATACTTGCAGTAATAGGCAATTTTGCCAGCAGACCTCTGCTTGAATTAATGGATACTCCGGCTGACATCATAGATGGTGCTGCTTTATATGTTAAAATATATTTTATGGGTATGCCGGTAATGCTGCTGTACAACTTTGGAAGTGCTATACTTCGTGCAATCGGTGATACAAAGCGACCATTATATTTTCTGTTTGCTGCCGGATTACTTAATGTAGTACTTAATCTGTTTTTCGTATTGGTATGTGGCATGACAGTTGATGGCGTTGCCTATGCTACTATTATAAGTCAGGGAGTTTCAGCACTGTTAATTATAATCTGCCTGATAAAAACTGAAGGATGCTGCCATTTGGATATTAAAAAACTTAGAATATATGGTGATAAGCTTCTGGGAATGCTGAAAATCGGATTGCCTGCCGGAATACAGAGTTCTCTTTTTTCACTTTCAAATGTACTTTTCCAGTCCTCAGTCAACAGCTTTGGCAAAATCGTTGTAGCCGGTAATACTGCCGCCTCTAACCTTGAGGGCTTTGTATATATTGCAATGAATGCCTTCCAGCAGACCGCCATAAGCTTTGTAAGTCAGAATCTTGGCGGTGGAAAATATAAGAGAATCAATAAAATAATGTGTTATAGTATAGGCTTTGTAACTGCAATCGGTCTTGGCCTGGGAATGCTGTTCTATCTGCTTGCACCGATACTTCTTAAGTTCTATACAGATGACCCTGAGGTTATTTCTTATGGAATAACTCGAATGCAGATTATCTGTACCACATATTTCTTATGCGGTATAATGGATACAATGGTTGGCGGCTTAAGAGGACTTGGCAAATCAATAATGCCAATGCTTGTATCTCTTTGCGGAGCCTGCGGTCTGAGAATACTTTGGATTTTCACAGTATTTAAGTCCACACCAAGCCTTTTCACACTATATATTTCATACCCAATAACATGGACTGTAACAGCCTTGACACACATTGTATGTTTTATAATAGCAAAAAAATATATCGATAGAATAATAGAGAATCAGCAAGAGGACGCATGGATCTGCCCCAACGGAAGCACCCC
>JAZQLB010000321.1:0-2152 GCA_045542475.1 Lachnospiraceae bacterium
AAATACATGATGCTAATATGTAAACACGATAACGGACAGATTGGATCTGCAAAGAGATGAGGAAGGTGACTTGTTTTGAATAATAGCGAAAGAACAAAACCTGGTCGGGTAAGAAAAGCCTTCAAGACATTTGCTAAAAACAGAACCCTGTGCTTGATGGCTTTGCCTGCTGTGATCTTATTGTTCGTTTTCAATTATCTACCGATGACGGGTATTATACTGGCATTGATATCATATCTTAATGCCGGTATTGAAACTGTACTTGCACTACCAATAAGAATCATCAAAGCAGTTCCGGTTGCTTCATTTATAATATTGGCATTACTTTGGCTCAGCTCCACATATTTATCCATATTAATATCCTTCCTTATGGTACTGCCCATTGTCTACACTAATGTACTTACAGGACTTAAGAATGCAGATTTGCAGCTGCTCGAGATGGCTCACTGTTATAATATGAGCCTTCACAACAAAATATTATATTTGTATGTGCCTGCTGCCCTGCCTTACCTTACCTCTGCACTTAATACTGGAGCCGGACTGGCATGGAAATCTGGAATCGCAGCAGAGGTTATAGGTATTACCAAGAATTCCATCGGTAATCACTTGTATCAGTCCAAAATATATCTCGAAACCACCGAGCTTTTTGCGTGGACGATTGCCGTTATTATTATCAGTATACTCTTTGAAAAGGTCATCTCTCTAATTATAAAGAATCTATATCACTCATAGAAAGGACGGCTAATATGAATACTTCATCCATCATTAAAGTTAATAATGTAAGCAAAGCCTATGAAAATATAAGTGTTCTGTCCGACTTCTCCTTAAGTATTCCTGCCGCTTCAAGAATTGCCATAACCGGTAAGTCCGGCTGTGGTAAAACTACCCTGCTCAGACTTATTCTTGGTCTTGAACCTGCTGATGCCGGAACTGTAAAGCTTGATGATAATATACAGCTTGCAGCTGTTTTTCAGGAGGACAGACTATTCGAGAATATTAGTGCTCTAAAGAATATTGAAGTAGTTAATTCCGTCTTTAATACCTCTCTTGGCAGTGATATTCTAAGTAAGCTGGGTCTTAATGACTTTATTTATGAAAAGGTATCCACCTTCAGTGGTGGTATGAAAAGACGTGTTGCAATTGCCCGTGCACTGTATACACTTATTAATCAGGCAGATAAAAATTTAAGTAACCCACTTCTGCTAATTATGGATGAACCGTTTAAAGGTCTTGATATTACAACCAAAGAAATAATACTTAACTATATTAATGAGGTTCTGTCAGCTACCGGCGCTGCCCTTCTCCTTGTCACCCATGAAGCAAACGAAGCCACAGCACTGGGCTGTGACCTCATTAAACTAGACGTTTAATCTCTTTGCTGAGAAAAATCTCTGTCTGTATTTTAGCTCTGAATATTCTGTTATCCGCTTGATATAGACTGCATCACAGGCACCGCCTACCATACCTACAATAGGTACACCCTGTAGGAACTTCATATAAAGAAGCTCCTTTGAAAGACTGGCGGCAGCCTCCTTAATGTGCTTCTTACTGTCATAGCTCTCCGGCAGTTCGCTATTAATAATAAACATATTCACCTTATCATCAATACTCTTCATCTGCTCTCCATATGACACTGCCCCCTGTATAAGCAGTAGTATGAAGTATCGTTCTTCCTTTGTGTCATACTTAAAGCCATAGCTTAAGGCAATCTCATATATACTCTTTAGCATAAAGCCCGTAAATACCGGAATATCCGGAATACCAACGCCCAATGCTCCCATTCCGATACCTGCCGCACCGGAGGCTATCAGATTTTTAACGCCTGCCCCCTTTGCCCTTTTAGAAAATGCCTGTAGCGATGCCTTATCCTTATATACCTGTGCGGCATACTCTCCCACCTGATAGTCATTTTCTAATTTTTCTTTCTTATAGGTCTTCTCAATAACCACCGTCCCCTTCCTGAAAATAAGTGAAAACGCACTTGCGAAGGCTTCATTCAAGGTTCCCTGAAGCTTCCTTGGCACCTTATCCTCAAGAATACGATTTACCTGTGATTCCTTTTTATTTTCCCGATTGGCAAGAAAGCTTCTTAGCTGCTTGTCAAGCTTAATATATTCCTTTTCCTGTGGTGTTTTCTTATTAAAAATATTCA
>JAZQLB010000322.1:0-4577 GCA_045542475.1 Lachnospiraceae bacterium
CTTGATAAGGGACGCGGACCGGTTGCAACAGTACTTGTACAGAAGGGTACACTTCGTGTTGGTGAGGCAATCGCAGCAGGCTCATGCTATGGCAAGATTAGAGCCATGATTGATGATAAGGGCAGAAAGATTAAGGAAGCAGGTCCTGCTACTCCTGTTGAGATTCTTGGTCTTAATGATGTACCAAGTGCAGGTGAAATCTTTGTTTCACCTAATACTGAGAAGGAAGCAAGAAGCTTTGCTGAGACATTTATCAGAGAGGGCAGAGTGAAGATGCTTGATGATACCAAGACAAAGCTTTCACTTGATGATTTATTCTCACAGATTAAGGCTGGTAATGTTAAGGAGCTTGGTCTTATCGTTAAGGCTGACGTTCAGGGTTCAGTTGAAGCAGTTAAGCAGAGTCTCTTAAAGCTTTCTAACGAGGAAGTAGTAGTTAAGGTTATCCATGCCGGTGTAGGTGCAATTAACGAATCAGACGTTATCCTTGCTTCTGCATCAAATGCGATTATCATTGGCTTCAATGTAAGACCTGATAATATGGCAAGAGAGGTTGCTGACAGAGAAAAGGTTGATTTAAGATTATATCGTGTAATCTATCAGGCAATCGAGGATATCGAAGCTGCCATGAAGGGTATGCTTGATCCTATTTATGAGGAGAAGGTTATCGGTCATGCAGAGATTCGTCAGTTATATAAGGCTTCAGGTGTTGGTACAATTGCAGGTTCATATGTGCTTGACGGTATGATTACAAGGAACTCAAGTGTACGTGTTACAAGAAACGGAGACCTTGTGTATGAAGGACCACTTGCATCACTTAAGAGATTTAAGGATGATGCCAAGGAGGTTAAGGCAGGCTACGAGTGTGGTATTGTATTTGAAAAGTTTAATGATGTCAGAGAGCTTGATATCGTTGAGGCTTATATAATGCAGGAAATTCCAAGATAATAATAGGTTACAATAAGCTTAAGCCGTAGGAGTATTTCTTGCGGCTTAAGTTAAAAGTAATTAGGACGGAGGTTTTTATATGCGTAAAAACAGTATAAAAAATACTCGCGTTAATGGCGAGGTTATGCGCGAATTAAGCAATATTATACGCAATGAGATAAAGGACCCAAGAATTAGTCCGCTTACAAGCATTGTTGCAGTGGAGGTTACTCCTGACCTTAAGCAGTGTAAGGCATATGTCAGCGTATATGGTGATGCGGATGCACAAGCCTCTACAATTGCAGGCTTAAAGAGTGCCGAAGGCTATATCAGAACCAAGCTTGCAAGAAGTATTAACCTTAGAAATACACCTGAGGTTAAGTTTATTCTTGACCAGTCAATTGAGTATGGTGTGAATATGTCAAGAATGATTGATGAGGTTAATAAGGACATTCGTGAAAGAGAGTCAGAGAATGTAACTGATAAGACAGCGGAGGATGAGGAAGCATAAAACAAAAGAAGCTGTATGGCACATTCGATTATAAAAAGGGAGGTAGAATATGCTTAACATTGACGAGCTTTTAAAAGATGTAAAATCAGTAGCCATTACAGGTCATGTAAGACCAGACGGCGATTGTGCAGGTTCTACATTAGGATTATATAATTATATTAAAGAGAATATGCCGGAAATAGAAGCAGATATATATTTGGAGGATATTCCAGAGGAATTTAAGTTCCTTGTTAATTCAGATAAGCTTTTGCAGACACAGGATGAGAGTAAAGTATATGACATTTTCTTTGTACTGGATTGCAGCTCACTTGACAGAATTGCTTCATTTACTCAGGAATATTTCGAAAGAGCGAGAAAAACAGTCTGCATTGACCATCACAGAGGTGGAAGTGATTTTGCGGATGAGAGCTTTGTTAATTCAGATACAAGCTCATGTAGTGAGCTGTTGTTTGAGACAATGGATAAGAACAAGATATCAAAGGCAGTTGCGGAGTGCCTTTATCTTGGGATTATTCATGATACAGGAGTATTTAAGTATCAGGCTGTTACAGCAAGAACCATGGAGGTTGCAGGTTTTTTAATGGGAAAGGGTATTGATTTTACAAGTATGATTGACAATACCTTTTACAGCAGAACCTATAAGCAGACTCAGGCTCTTGGAAAAGCGTTGCTTGAGAGTATACGTTTCTTTGATGGAAAGGCAATTTTCTCACTGTTTACCAAAAAGGATATGGGATTTTATGAGGTTACACCAAAGGATTTAAGCGGTGTGGCAGAGCAGCTTCGTCTGGTTGACGGAGTTGAGGTGGCTATATTTATATATGAGCTGGAGCATGGTGAATATAAGGTAAGTATGCGTTCAAAGAATTATGTGGATGTTAATAAGATTGCCAAGATATTCAACGGTGGCGGTCATATAAGAGCGGCAGGTTTTTCAATGCTTGGAGAACCAAGGGATATTATTAATAATATCGGAGCTCAGCTTGAACTGCAGCTCTAATGGAGGTATTCTTGTATAACGGTATAATTAATGTGTATAAGGAAGCGGGCTTTACTTCACATGATGTGGTGGCAAAGCTGCGTGGAATATTCGGACAGAAGAAAATAGGTCATACAGGAACTCTTGACCCTGCGGCAACAGGTGTTCTTCCGGTATGTCTGGGCTCGGGGACGAAGCTGGTGGATATGATTACTGACAGAAGTAAGACATATGAGACAGTAATGCTTCTGGGAACAACAACTGATACAGAGGATACCACTGGAATGATTCTTGAGGTTAAAGAGTGTGTAGCCGATGAAGAACAGATAAGAAATGTAATTAATGGCTTTATAGACGGATATATGCAGATTCCGCCTATGTATTCTGCTCTTAAGGTAGATGGGAAGAAGCTTTATGAGCTTGCAAGAGAGGGCAAGGAAATAGAGCGAAAACCAAGACGAGTTGAGATTGCCTCTATTATAATTAAATCTATTGAGCTTCCGTATGTTACTATGGAGATTGACTGTGGAAAGGGAACTTATATAAGGTCTCTTTGCAGGGATATCGGTGAAAAGCTTGGCTGCGGAGCCTGTATGGCTTCTTTGGTAAGAACCAGAGTAGGACAGTTTGAGCTTGATAAAGCTTATTCACTTGGCAGGCTTCAACAGCTTAAGGAAGAAAACAGACTTGATACAGTGATTACACCTGTTGAAGCCATGTTTATGGATATGCAGGCGGTTGAGGTATCAGCAGAATACAAGAAGCTGGTTGATAATGGTAATAAGTTTCCAATTAAGGCAGTTAAGAATGCTGTACAGTTCTCGAAGGAAGAACAGGTCAGGGTATATTGCATGGGAAGCTTTTATGGCATATATATGCTTGAACAGGCAGGTACACATTTTGCACCTGTAAAAATTTTTTCGTTAAATTAGGAGCGTAAGCTTATGGTTATTTTTAGCAGTGAAACAGAATTTCATATTGAGGAGAGGACAGTTGTAACCCTGGGTAAATTTGATGGAATACATATGGGGCATATGGCACTTATTAATGCTGCCGGTAAAATTGCCCGTGAAAAGGGTTATAAGCTGGCGGTATTCACTTTTGATATTCTGCCGGCTGTTGCGGCGGGAAGGTTTGAGCCTTCCCAGATTACCACTAATGAAGAAAAACGAGAGATGTTTAGGGATGCTTATGTGGATTATCTTATTGAATATCCTTTTAATGAGACTACAGCTTCCATGGAGCCTCTGGATTTTATCAGAGAGGTAATTGCGGACAAGCTGAATGCCGCATATATAGTAGTTGGTAAGGACTGGCATTTTGGTAAGGACAGAAGCGGTAATTGTGATACTCTGCTTGCAGCAAAGAAGCTCTATAATTACGAGGTGGAGCTGATTGATAAGGAGCAGTTTAATCAGAAGGATATCAGCAGTACATGGATTAGAAGTGAAATACTTTCAGGAAATATGGAGAATGTAAATATTCTTCTTGGTTATCCATATACCATTATGGGAAAGGTAGAGTATGGAAAGCAGTTAGGTATTGAGATGGGTTTTCCAACAATAAATATCTATCCCGATGAGGAAAAGCTTCTACCACCAAATGGTGTATATGCTTCAAAGGTGAAATTTGAAGATAAAAGCGAACATTATGGAATAACCAATATAGGTATGAGGCCAACCTTTGATGACATGGAAAAGTTAAGTGTAGAAACACATATCTTTGATTTTGAAGGTGATATATACGGAAAATTTGTAAAGGTTGAATTATTCCATTTCCAAAGACCTGAGATGAAGTTCGATACGCCTGAAAAGCTTATGGTACAGGTGAGAACAGATATGTCTTTTACCAGGACGTTTTTTATGATATAGGGGGGACGCGCCGAGGGGGAGCTTCATATGTTATTATGAGGACACGCTCTCGCTAAGTTGTCGCACGCAGTGGTACATAGGGCGGTAAAGGACACCGCCCAAGTACCAGCGGCGCCAAAAAGTCCTCATAATAACATATGAAGCTCCCCTCGTCGCTGGCTATATCATACTGCACTTATAGAGAGGTGTGTTCGGTAGGTTGTGATTTGCTGGATTTTTATTTTTTGTTTTATGGCAGGCGAGAGAGGCGCATTCCTGTACAGGAATGCTATCTCTCTGTGGTGGAGGG
>JAZQLB010000323.1:0-4719 GCA_045542475.1 Lachnospiraceae bacterium
AAAACACCTGTGGAGAGTGTCAGAACCTGCGCAGGAGCCTCTAACTACAGAACTAATTTCTTAATCGGCAAAAATGGCAGCGAGGTAGTAAAAGTAGCTGAGGCAAAGGCACTCCTTATGGAGTCAAATGAGCATTATTCAGAGGTATTCTATGGAACCTTCTTTGCTGACAGAACAGATGCGGACTGCGGTGTATGTGCTACCATCTATCAGGCACAGCAAAATTACCCTAAGGCGGTTAAGGCAGATGACAGCGGTCTGTATGTAATGCTTGTTCCAGAGGGTGTGGATAAGGTGGTAATGCAGCCGGGAACCTCAAGGGAGCAGATGTTCCAATTATTTTTCCACGCTTCATCAGAGAGTCTTGTGGAAATTGATAATAGAAGCCTTATATATCAGATGCCGGACAGACCTGTGCTTGACCCGAAGGTTTATAAGGAATCAGGAGCAATGACAGATGTGTTTGCGGACAGATTCTCAAAGAATTTTGAGATTATGCTTATTGGAAAGGCAGATGCTCATTCAAGAAGCTTCGGTATGATGAACTGGGGCGATACTGTGGACTGGAATTACACCAATCAGGGAAGAGGCGGCGGTGAGCCGGTATGGTCTAATAATGAGTATGACTATCCTCATGCTTGTGCGCTTATGTATGCAAGAAGCGGAATAAGACGTTTCCTTGATTATTGTATCGTTCATGCCAGACATTGGATGGATGTGGATGTGTGCCACTACAGCAGTGACCCACTTAGAATAGGCGGACAGATAGAGCATACCAAGGGGCATGTACAAAATGGTGTATTAGTGCCAAGCCACGAGTGGGTTGAGGGTCTTCTTGACTATTATCATTTTACCGGAGATGAAAGAGGCTTAACAACAGCCATAGGTATCGGTGATAATGTACTAAGACTTCTTGATACACCTGCTTATCAGAAAACCGGTGAGGCAAATGCCAGAGAGACAGGCTGGGCACTTAGAACTCTTACCGCTTTATATGTGGAGACTAACGATAAAAAATGGATTGAAAAGTGTGAGTGGATAGTAGGTCACTTTATTTCGTGGAAGGAAGCTTACGGCAACTGGGTTGCACCATATACGGATAATACTTTAATACGAGTAGGCTTTATGATTTCAGTTGCAGTCGGAAGCTTAATGAGGTATTATAAGGTATTCCCATCTGAGGAGCTTAAGGCTCTGATTATGGATGCTGTAGAGGATGTAAGAGAGAACTGTCTGATGGATTGCGGATTGTTCTATTATAAGGAGCTTCCAAGTCTTGCAAGACTTGGTAATAATAATCTTTTGCTTGAGGCAATGGCAGCAGGCTATGAGCTTACAGGCGATAAGAAATATCTTGAGGCAGGAGTGCTTACTCTTAAGAGAACTCTTATGGAGCAGGTAAAGGTAGCAGGTGGAGCCAAGAAAATAATAGGTGATACCATGGTTACGGGAACAGAGACTACGAAGGGCTTTGGTCAGAGCTTCTATCCTTTGGCAGTATATTATAAATATCTTGTGGAAGCCGGACTGGATGACTTTATAGACAGGATGTAGCAGCTTACCACAACCGGAGGAAGCGGTGTATACCTTTAAAGAAGACGTATTAAAAATATCTGTCAGGAACCTTGTGGAATTCATCTGCCGTGGCGGCGACCTGGATAACAGGCGCGGTCAGGGCGGTGACAAGTCCGCAATGGAGGCTGGCAGTCGTGCACACAGACGAATACAGAAGCAGATGGGTGCCCAGTATGCAGCCGAGGTATCATTAAAATATACCAAAGACTGTGGGCAGTATCGGATAGCCCTTGAGGGTCGTGCGGATGGAATTATCACAGAGGATGATATAATTACCATTGACGAAATCAAGGGCGTATACCGTGACCTGCGTTTCTTAACGGAGCCTGTGCCTGTTCATAAGGCACAGGCTATGTGTTATGCCTATATATATGGTATGCAGCAGGAGCTTAACCGGGTTGGTATCAGAATGACCTATGTCAATCTGGATACGGATGAGATTAAATATTTTACGGAAATCTGCACCTTACATCAGCTTGAGGAATGGTTTAATGAGACCATGGAAAAATTCATAAAGTGGACGGATTTTCTCTACGAATCAAAAAAGGTCCGCAAGCAGTCAATTAAAGGAATGGAATTCCCATTTGAATATAGAGACGGACAGAAGAATTTGGCGGTCAGCGTATATAAGACCATAAATCTTAAAAAGACCTTATTCATACAAGCTCCGACAGGAGTTGGAAAAACCATGTCCACCGTATTTCCATCTATTAAGGCAATCGGTGAGGACTTGGGGGATAAGCTTTTTTATCTGACTGCGAAAACCATTACGAGAACTGTGGCGGAGGAGGCATTTGATATCCTTAGAAGCAAGGGGCTTATATTCCGTACTGTGACCATTACCGCCAAGGAAAAAATATGCGGAAATGTGGAGTGCCAGTGTAATCCTGATGCCTGTCCGTATGCCAAGGGGCATTTTGACAGGGTAAATGATGCGGTGTATGATATGGTTACTCATGAGGATGTAATCACCCGAGAGACTATTGAGGAGTATGCTAATAAGCATACGGTATGTCCATTTGAGTTTACGCTGGATGCCACTTACTGGGTGGATGGCGTAATCTGCGATTATAATTATGTGTTTGACCCTAATGTGTATCTGAAAAGGTATTTTTCGGAGAACTCATCGGGGGATTATATATTTCTTATAGACGAGGCGCATAATCTTGTGGACAGGGCGCGGGAGATGTACAGCGCTCCTCTTTATAAGGATAAATTTCTTGAAATGAAACGTCTGCTGGGAGACATGGACAAACGTCTTACCAATGCAATTAATAAATGTAATAAAGAATTGCTCGCCTTAAAGCGAGAGTGCGAAACAGTTCAGGTTCTGGAGTCTATTGGTGCACTAGAGCTTTCTTTGTCACGCCTGTATGATGAGCTTACCCGATTCCTTGAAGATAGGGAAAAGAGGGATTTTGAATATGGTAAGGAGCTGGCGGAGTTCTTCTTTGACATACGCCATTTCTTAAATATGCGTGATAATATGGATGATAATTATGTGATATATACGGAGCAGACGGAGGATGGCTTTATGCTAAAGCTTCTGTGTGTTAATCCTTCAAAAAATCTTCGGGCGTGTCTGGATAAGGGGAATGCTTCGATATTCTTTTCGGCGACACTTCTGCCTATAACCTATTATAAGGAACTGCTTAGTAATAAGGACGATTATGCTATATATGCACATTCGCCGTTTGATATAAAGAATCGGTGTCTGGTAATCGGGCGTGATGTGACCAGCCGTTATACGAGGCGTAATGAGGCTGAGTTTAATAAGGTTAAGAATTATATTAATTCTATTATTCAGGTTAATGCGGGGAATTATATGGTGTTCTTTCCGTCTTATGGGTATATGAATAGTGTGTATGGAATGTATTCGGAGGAGGAGAGGGCTTCGCTTAATATTATTGCCCAGAGTAAGGGGATGAATGAGCAGGAGCGTGAGGAGTTCCTTGCGAGGTTTACTGGCGGAGAAAGTGCGTGTATTGGGTTCTGTGTAATCGGGGGTATTTTCTCGGAGGGAATTGACCTTAAAAATGAGAGCCTTATTGGGTGTATTATAGTGGGAACGGGGCTTCCGCAGATATGTACGGAACGGCAGCTATTACGGGATTATTATGATAAGAGGGAGAGTAAGGGGTATGATTATGCTTATGTTTATCCGGGGATGAATAAGGTTATGCAGGCTGCAGGGCGTGTTATACGAACTGCGGAGGATCGAGGGGTTATTGCTTTGTTGGATGAGAGGTTTTATTGGTCGGAATATGTTAATCTGTTTCCGGTGGAGTGGGGGGATTATTTGGTGGCGGATATTAGGAAGATTAGGGATGTTGTGGGGGAGTTTTGGAAGAAATCAAAAAAAATAGTTGACAAAGGTGTATAATGCGTATAATCTGTAATGATTTGGATATCAAGTCTAAATGGGCGGTATGGGTACGGAGGGAGAAACTGGATGTACAGATATTTAGAGGATAAGGATTTTTTACACAAAATGAGGGAATTAGCAGGTGGTATAATGCAAAATTTATGTCATGTTTTAAAAGAAGATTATGATATAGGTTCAAATTTCTATTTAGTAGGAAGTGGTGCAAGAAATCTTATAATGCAGAATGCAACAGAACCTGTAGACCTTGACTATGATTTAGAAATTGTCAGATGCGAGGATTTTGAGGACTGTCGTTATATTAAAGAATGTGTAAGAAAAGCTTTTAACAAATCTTTGAAGATATACAATTTGCGTGATTGCGAAGATTCGACATCCTCCTTTTCTTCAAAAATAATACAGCTTGGAACTGGAAATCAAACCATGTTTAAAATAGATATATGCATTACATACAGAGATGATAGGGATAACTATAATAGATTAATTCATAGAAAGATAGGATGTATCTGGACTGATGATTATTATTGGAATACGGCACCAAACTCAGCAAATATTAAGGAAAAGGCTGACTTTATAAAGAGTAAAGGTAAATGGGAGCTTGTAAGAGAACAATATAAAAATCTTAAAAATATGTATTTAATACGAAATGATTCAAATCATCCATCATTTGTGTGTTATATTGAAGCTGTAAATAATGTATATAATTCAAGGAGACATTGGTAGAAGGATAGTTTTGTAAAATATTGTGAAGTGGAAAGAGG
>JAZQLB010000324.1:0-11395 GCA_045542475.1 Lachnospiraceae bacterium
ACTGCTATATAGACCTGCTGCCTTTTTATATTCCTTCTCATCTAATGCCTGCTTTGCCTGACAAAGCTGCCCTGCAAGCTTATCATACAACTCAACACAGAGTATTTCCTTATAGCTTTTAGAGCTTTTACTTACACTAACGCTTTCTGCCGCTTCATATGCCTGATTAAATTCATCCTCCGCAGCAGTATAATTTCTCTCCTCCAGATACTCTATTCCTCTCAGCATATGCTTATCCATCTGGTCAAGATAACCATTATTCTTATTGATTTTCATCACTGCCATGGTTATTAAAAACATGGCAATTGCCGCAGCTATGGATACTCCTATCTTTATCCACTTTTTATATTTACCTGCCTTCGGATTATTATATACCTTATCAACAAACACGGCTGCTATTGTATAATTCTCAATAACATCCATTCGCTGACTTAAAATAACATCCTCTATTCCGGTACACACCTCTTCCGGCTTAGATACTCCATCAACTGCATCTATTATTTCTGCTTCTCCTACATTCTCCCAGACACCTCTGGTCATTAATATAAGAACATCCCCATCCTCAAGAGTTTTTTTCCCTGATATGACCGGCATTAATCGTCCGGGCTGTCCAAGATACCCGTACAGATTATTTCTTTCTTCATGAAAAGCTAACTGGTCCATTGGAACCTCTTCCTCATCCACCATTCGCTGTGTCAGTGAGGTATCCTTGGTCAAGGCACGAATACTACCATTTTTCATCCAGTACAGACGGCAGTTTCCCACATGTGACCATATTACTTTCTTATAGTCTGTCAGTAAAATAACAATACTTGCCTCCAGACGTATCTCTCCGGCCTCATCAAGCAGTGCCTTATGAGCTGCCTTCATATAGCTCTTCAACTTGCCATTTGACATTCCCGGATTCTCTGAGAACCTGGTAATAACCGTAGTAACTGCAAGCTTTGCACTTTCCTTTCTCTCATCAGTATCAATTCCATCAGCAATAACATAGCAAGCATAATCCTTTAACTCTACAAATGCAAAATAGTCGGAATTAACAAGATAACTTCCTGCTTCTGATATGAACTTTGTAATAAAACTTGCATTCTCTTTTCTCATTACCTAATCCTCTTTAACCAATACTTTTACTTTATTGTTAGAATAACAATTGTAGCATTATCCTTTTTATTTACCTTTTTCATGTTTATTTCATTTATAATTGCATCAGCAATCTTCTGAGGGTGTGCTCTTTTTGACAGCATTTTTTCAAGCATTATCTGCCCTAATACTTCAACTCCATCTGAGTATATTAAAACCTTATCCCTCTTTTTTAAGAAAATCGGTCTGTCCGATTCATCCGCCTTTTTAAAGCCATCATAGCCTAGATAATTCACTAATCGGGTATCCGTATTGTTTGAAAGAACCTCTTCTCTTCTTATAGCGCCTGCGTAATACTGGTCCTCAAGCCAGTTCTTTACATTTTCCTTACGATTTACCATTATTATTCTTCCACCTCTGAATACTGCAATATTGCTGTCTCCAACAGAGGTCCAGAAGAGCTTGTCATCCTTTAAAACCACGGATACAACAGTTGTTCCGCCCTTTGCTTCTCCAAATTCATCTCTTATTCTTTCATTTGAAAGCATCGCTGATTTCTGAAAATAATAAGTAAGGTTATCTGTAACATCACGCTTTTCAAATTCATCCAAAAAGGTCTCGACAGTTATATGACTTGCCAGCTTTCCGTTTATATAGCCGCCAATCCCGTCTGCTACAATAGCCATAACTCCATATTCCTTAATGCTTGCGCCGAAGGAATCATCCTGCTTCTCTCTTGTGCCTATTGTCTGGGCATTTCCAAGCTCTGCCTTAAGCATGTCTCCTATTGAAAACGTCTTGGAATTACGTGTTAACAGCATTATAATAGCAACTATTAATCCCAGAATAAGAACTCCTATTCCAGCTCCCAGCATCACATACACATTCGTAGCTGTAATTAATCCCTGCATTATCTTTCTCCTGACTCTTCCATATCCTTACCATCATTCCACTCAAAATGCTCACCACACAATGGGATAAATATAAATTTACTCTGTCCGATTTCTATTACTGAAAATGCCATAAGCTCAACAGGAGTATATACTGCCTCTCCATTATGATACGCAAGACCTGATGAATCTCCCGGTAATAAATATGTAGAGCGGTTCTTGCTGTCATAAATAATTGCCGCATGATTAATTCTTGATATGGCATTATCACCAAGAATCTGAATATGCATATTATCCGCACGACCTATAAAATTCTTACCCGAATGAATCTTATAATCCTTACCGTACTGAGCGCCTTCAATACATACCAGCCAGCCTGTTACCGGGTCAATATTCTCTGCGGTTCCCGATATTGGCATAGTCTTATCCGGGTCATCCACCATCATTCTTCTGTTATTTGAATATCTGTTAATCTGCTCAAGTTCTGTATTACAATATGGACATGTATTTCCATATTTTCTTGCGCTGTACATATGTCCATTTTTACAACGATTAAGTCCCATTTTTCCTCTACTCCTTACTGTATCTGCAGCATTGTATTGGCTATGTAGATTATATCTCCTGCTTCTACCTCAACAGCACCTACAAGCTTAATATCCATAATTGAATTCTGCATTAATTTTTTTACTCTTGTTCCGTTTTTTGAGTCGATATCGTCAACATACCAACCTTTTTCCGTATAATTTAATACAGCATGCTGTTTAGATATCATCTGAGCCACTGCTGAACCTGATAAATCAATATCAACGGTTTCTCCACCCATACTCTTACCAATGATTAATGAGGTCTTTCTTTCAAGACTCCATTCCATAAGTCCTCTTCCTTCTTCATTAATAAGAACAACCTTTCCAGCCTTTGTTTTCTTATGTTCATGCTGCATTTTCTTTTCAGCACTCATCGGTCTTCTATCCAATGGATTACTCTGTTGTATCTGAGTTTTATGTTCTTCCTCCTGAATTACCGGATTTCTGCTGATTCTTGCACTCTCTGGTGATATGCCTTTTATTGTGCTAACTTTTTCGTTTTTTTCCATCAACATAAACAGTACTGTAACCAAACCGGCAACCAGTATTATTCCGGTAACAGAAATCACCTTTATTATGACCGATATCGATAAATTAATTGATATTCCCACAATAATTCCTAATCCAAGATATACAACTGCTTTTATGATTTCTGTTATCTTTTTTTTAGTAGATTTTGCCACGACCTTTCCCTCTCTTTTACACGGCCCCCGGCGAAAAAAATTCGCCGGAAGACTGCAATTTATACTACAATGTATCTGTTAATAACGGTCATATCCACCTGTAACAGATGTTGCCTTAATCTTATCCTTTTTCTGCTTTACAACCAGTTCAAAGGTTCCAACACCCTCAGTGTCATCATATCTTTCTTTATAATCAACAACAAACGCCTTAGGTAATGTATACTCTCTTACAATCTTTCCTGCTGTCTCCACAAGTACAGTTACTGTTCTGTAGCATTCAGCCATCTCAGAAGGTACCATTGACCATAAAGCCAGCTCTACCGTTGATTCTGTCTCATCATCCAGCATTGTACGTATCTTACCGGTTACCTTTAATGCAACACTTACATCAGTAGTCTTTGCATTAGTATCCTGTGGTGTATCAATACTAAACTCTACATTCTGAATAGTTTCATATCCTAAAACGATAGAATCATCAACTTTTAATGTGAATCCCATTTCTTATTTCCTCCTTTTCCTTATTAATTAGCAGGCAAAGCCGCCCTGATACTCAACGGTACCATTCATGTCCTTTTTCTGTCTCACCTGTAAAACAAATGTTCCTACACCACTTGTCTCACTAAAGCTCTCCTGATATGCCACAACATATGCTGTATCCATAACAATTTCTCTTACTACCTTTTTGCTGGCAATAACCTTAACAGTTACCTTTCCATAGCAATTTGCATCCTCAGCAGGAACTAACGCCCATGCCGGAAGCTTTACAGTATCATCCGCAATACCAGCGATATTAGCACGGATTTTTCCTGTAACGGTAAGGCTCATTCCTAAATCTGTTGAACGAGCATTACTGTCGTTAGGTGTATCTGTTTCAAACTTAACTGTTTCAACAGTCTCTAAACCTAACTCAATTTTTTCATTTGCTTCGATAGTCACTATAAAGCCCATCTTTAACCTCCTATGTTATTATTTTTTATTAAAAGAAGTTTCCTTCAATTAACCTGTTACTTTGTAGCACCTGCTGTACTTTTTGTTACAGATACCTTTAAGTTCTTAACATTGCCATTGAAGCCAAGCTTGATATTGCACTCATTTGAAACATCATCAATAACAAAGTCAAGAGCATCTCCCTCCTGAGTTATAGCATTCACATAGCTCTTATCAGCTTCCCATAATGACTTCTGGCTCTTTGGATTATTACTGAAGAATTTAACAACATTCTCCTGTTTGAAATCATTAGTCATATATCTTAACATTCTCTCTACATATGTACTAACCATGGTCTTATAGATAGAATCATATACATCATCTACTACAGCCATTGTTCTTGCCTTGTATACAGTAAGATTCTTGATTTCCTTACCCTGCAGCTGACTGCTTTCAGAAGCAAATACAAAACCAAAACCCTTATTGTTAATTACATTTTTGATAGTATTGGTAAAGCCTGTAATTTCTTTTCCAAGGGTTGTTACTGTTCTAAGTGCATGGTCACTTGCTTCAATATCATATCTTACACCCGGATACTTAGGAGTTACATTACCATAGAACTCTCTTAAATATTCCGGACACTGATATGCAGCCACAATACCTGCTGCCGCATAAGCAGCACCTACATAGATACCTTCAATCCAGAGCTTCATAATATCCTCTCTGGCTTTAGAAAGCTCTACATTGCCCTCATCATTAAGCTGCATTCTGTTATCTAAGATAATCTCTGACTTTTCCTTTGGTACAATTGTAAAGTTAGGAAGACAGCATGATACAAATTCACTGTAATCCTTCTTTGCTACTGGTGCAGACTTCTCAATAAACTTATCCACTCCCGCTGTTGCAACATAATTAAAGGTTGTATCTTCGCCTGTCTGGAAATTGTAGAATATCTGTATCTTATATTCCCTGATTGCTTCCATAAGGTTAGTAAGTGACTCCATTGTGTTACCCTCTGGTCTGTCCACCGTAACATTACCTCTGAAACGCTGTCTTGCAACCTTTCTTGTCTGAACCTGCTCAAGCTCGATATCCGGCACAATTCCAAGCCATACTGTATTTGTGTAGTCATTCTTGGTATTTACTGTATTTAAATACATCTTAAGTCTGTCTATATTCATGCTGCTTACAAGCATATCCATCTTAACATTTGTTACCAGAAGGCTTGGACGCATTCCCAGCTCCTTGGTATTATACTGCTCAAAGAATACCTTTACTCCAAGAAGCTTCTCAACCAATGGTTTTACTGTCTTAATAAAGTCATCCTTTGCACTCTTATAAAACTCAAGATATGTATTATAGTTATTAACCTCCTGCTCAACATTAACATCTGTATCCACAACAGCAGTCATAGGACAGAATGTTCTTACAACAAGGCTCTTAACATATTCTGATGGCTCCTCATTAAGCGCATCATAATCATCCTTAAATGCCTCAACAAGACCTGTATTAGTCTCGGTTGCTGAAATTGCCATTAACTCATTCTTATCCTTTTTGGGAAGCTCTAATACCTTAAGCTCTCCGCTTTCGCTCATTGACAGCATACCTATCTGTAAAGGACTGTCACTTTCCTTACCTGATGACTGAGTAAGTAAAAGTCTTGTCTTAATATCCTCAATGGCTAAAGGCAGCATTGCCATAACATTATTGTAGTTCTGGCTTGCCTCCTCAAACTTATAATTAAGCTTATCACCGATATCAAGCTTCTTTGGATCTTCATCATCTAACTTCTCATATTCCTCGTAAAGGTAATGAATCTCCTTACGCACCTGCTTGATGTCCCTCATAATTTTCTTAGGAGAAATCATATCAAGTATTTTTTCAAACTTGAAATCGACATTTATAATTCCCTGTGAACGCTTTGAATCCATTAAGGTTGACAGCATATTAAGGAAATCATTCTGTCTGTTTAATGGAATTACTGAGATATACTCATCCGGAATGTTATCAGGCTTTTCAAGTGTATAAGCAACACTTTGGGTTGCCGCATTAAAGAACGAGTATACAACCGGCTCAAATTTGTCCAAAAATTCATCGAAGCTGTTTACTAATAATGCCTCATGTATTTCCTTGATTTTTGCATCACCAAGACTTTCCAGTCCCTTTTGGTCTCCTATTAAGGTCAACAGGTTTGGCTTTTCAGGATTAATTTCTTCGAAAAGCATAGTTCGGTTGGTTTGTGTAATTACTTCCATTTTTCTTATCCTTTCTTGTTGTATTTATTTAAATTGTTAGTACTATCTGTAACCACAAAAGACTTCCCAGCCTTTTTCTTCGGTCTCTTTGTACTGCCTTTAAAATTGTTTTTTCCAATAGCCTTGGAATCTCTATAAATTCGGATACATCCGGCAATTCTTCACTTTCATCATATTCCTCCGGTGCCGGTATCTGATAATCGGTAAGCATATAATAAAGAGTAGCGCCTATACTGTATATATCTGTTTTGCAATCTGCATTTTTACCGCTATACAATTCAGGTGCTGAATAACCTCTGCTTACAAAGCTCATATTTCGACTACTTCCCCGCCTGCAGCATGCTGAACCGAAATCCAACAGCACCACTTTACCATCTTCACACAGAAAAATATTTGATGGCTTAATATCGCAATGAATAATGCCTTTTTTATGAAGCTGTCTGGTAATTGCTACAATTGTCTGCATCACTTTTCTTACGGAAAAATCTTCACCGTTTTCAATATAATCCTGAAGGCTCTTGCCATTAAGCCTTTTTGTTACAAGATATTTTGTTCCGTTTTCTTCAAATGAATCCAGATATTGCACTACACAGCCTTCATATGGTTTTTTTAGTTTCTTAAGGCTTCTGATATGTTTGCATTCATTCTCAAAGGCTGCCTTTGCTTCATTATACTTATCCCTATAGGCTTTGCTCCTGCAAATCACAGACCTTCCGTCCATATCCCGGTTGGCTATGTAATAGGGCATAAATTCCTTAATCACAACCTGACAATTACTCTGCAAATCCAATGCAAAATAAACAATTGTAATCTGCCCCAGATAATGAACCTCCAAAATCCGGTATCTGTGCCATAAAACGACCTGTGGCTTCAGTGCAATATCGCTTACCTCTATAGCCATCTATATCCTCATTTCTTTATATATTTCGGTGACCGGCACACCTCGTATCCAACTGGTGCTTTACTTTGGCCTAAAACCGAAAAAGCTTGCAAATTGATTACTTACATCCGCAAAATCAACCTGCTGTTTCTTATCATTTTTTCTTTCCTTATTCTTATTCAGCTCATCAAACATCATATCTCCGAAATCCATCTTGTAATTTCGGGGCTGAAAGCCTGCAAACGGATTAGCTGCTGTTGTATTCTTCTTTTTTGAAGCGCCTGAATCATAGCCTGATTTTTTAAGCCTGCACGCTTCATCATAAGCTTTTCTTTTTTCTGTATCACCTATTACAGCATATGCCTCGTTAATTTCCTGAAATAGTTTAGCAGCTCTCTCATCTCCGTTATTTGTGTCAGGATGATATTTTTTTGCCAATCGTCGGAAGGATTTTTTAATTGTTTCCTCATCTGAATTCTCTGCTACTTCCAGAATTCTGTAATAATCCTTTTCCATAACCATTATCTCCTACCGGCTGCCGATTGACATACCGGACATACTTTTGAATTTTCTGCCATAGGAGAATAACAGCTTCTGCATATAATTATGCCTTGGCTTGTTTTTCCTCTGCGTAACATTGCCTCTGACTGACTGTTTCCAATCTGTGTTGCCAGATTATTTGTTCTGGCCATCCGCAAATATTCCTTCTGAATACTAAATATCTTTATTACCATTACCAAAGCTACAACGGAAATAACAAGCGAAATACTACATATAATCAATAATGCTTCTATCATATTCTCACTCCTGTCCTTCTACTCAATGCGGAATATGTATTCTTCATCAGCAAATTTTATTCTGGTTCCATTATAAATCTCAACAGATGCCTTTGCCGGAATTTGTTTTCCGTCCACATAAGTTTTATTTGTGGAATCATTATCCATAATAAAATAATTATTACCCTGTTTTATAAGCTGTGCATGCTTTCTGCTTATTACATCCTTATTAATTGGTAAATCTGCGCCCTCTTTTCCAATCCAGAAATTATTAGTCCGAATAATGACCTCTCTGTTTGTAGCCTTATGAACCAGCTTTGGACAAACTGTGGGCTGTATTGTACTTGTTGTCAATCTTGAAGACGGTGTATTTCTCAATGCTGTATCCCAAAAGGCAGGATCCAAAACACCGGTCTCTCCATCATTTCCCAACTGTCCTGATATACTTTGCGGCATACTTTTTTGATGCGGCTGATATACAGGTGAAGCGCCTCCACCTGTATAAAAGCCTCTCAATGAATCAAAATCACGTCCCTGCCATGTAACATCCAGAAATTTCAGAAAATCTGATACCGGCTTACAGTCTTCACTTCCCGCAAACACACAGCTGAAGGTTAATTCCTTGATAAAAGCCTTAATAGTATTGCTTTCATACACTGATTCCTCAGAAATTATTTGAAACTGCAATCTCTGGTCAACAACCTTTATTTTGTCGAAGGATAAAATAATCTGCATACCTTTTCCTTGTATATTTTCCAGCATAGACACAACCTGCTCTACAACCTTGAAATACTCTGAAACACTAATATGCCTTTTAACATAATCCTTCAGTAATTCCTGTTTATTGCCTTGATGTATACTCATCACGCTCTACCAGTCCTTCTTTTTTTAATATATACTATCATTGTTGAAATTAAACCAATAACAATTATACTGCCTGCAACTATAGCTATGAGAATATTCTTATTGTTTCTAATCTGCAACCACGCATCAGTACTTACCATAAAGCTTGCAGGAACAACAGTCTCACTTAATGCAGAATATACAGCCTCATTTCCTGCTTTATCCTTTGCATAATAATCAAGATACAAGCCCTTATCATTATTAGGAATTCTAATAGTTGCAATATCTCCGGCATTTTCTACCAGCTCCATATAATTATATGTCATTACAATATTGCCATCTTCATCTACAAGGTAGAAATATGCTTCCTCCAGCCACACTGCATCTGACACATATACATTAACATCCTTATACTCTTCAGCATAGAAACCACCTGGTTCAATACCTGAGACAACAACCGTCGGTGGAGTATTATCAATAATAAAGGTAATTTCTGCCCCCTTATCGGTAAGCGTATTATTTACCTCATTACCGGCAATATCCTTTGAATAAAACAGGATATTGTATATACCCTCCTCCGTAAAGTTCTCCTTAAAGATGGTGTATTTGTATTCATAGCCGGTATCAGCATCACCTGATTTTTGAACCTCATAATATGTAACATCGGCCTCAACCTCACCCTCAGGTCTGCCCTGCTGAACCTCTGATACAACCTCACCACCTCTTACGATATATATGTTAAACTCTTCAACTTCGTCGACATTGTATTCTGTAATGTGTAAATCACTTATCTCTGTTGAAGTAACATATGTCTTATCAACCACGGCCTCAATATCACCCAAATCGTATGTAGAGCCTCCGCGATTTAATGAGAATTTGTAAGATTCCTCCGAAACATTTCCAGCCATATCTGTCAATATTACAGAAAATGTATATATCTGATCCGGCTGCGAATTAACATTACTAAGGGTATAAACATAACCCGCTTCATATGGCTCAACAACTATATCAAGTGGAATTTCCATTCCTGTACTGTCAATTAATGAAAATCTGATTCCGTTCAAATCAAAATTTGCATCTCCTGCATAAATTACCGGAATAACATCCCCCGCGTTAGCAGAATTATTTTTAACACCACTCACATCAAGCTCCGGCTTTTGCGTATCAATATAGAAGCTCTCCATAACATAGGTCTCACTCCTGTTTCCAGCCATATCAACATAGTCTATACTTCCGGTATAGAATCCATCTTCTAAATACATTACTGTTACAGTATGCTCATTACCAATATGTGTCCAATCACTTACCTCAACTTCTGAATTAATGGTTAAGCAAAAATCCTCTTCCTTAAAGTTTTCTTCGAACACAGTTATTGTTGCAGTTCTAAGCTCGTTATAATAATTCTTTGTCCAAGAATTATTATTGTCATATTCAACCTTAATATCTGCAGCCTTTCTATCAATCACAAATTCCGATGTAGATATCACATCTGCATTATTTCCTGCCATATCTTCACATACAACCTGAAGAGAGTATCTGCCATCCTCTGCAAATGTATAAGTTGTTATATAAATATCCTCATGCCTCTGCCAAGCACCTGCATCCGGTGTAATAACCTGCGAAAGCACACCATCCTTATATACCAGTAATGATATCAATTCAGGTGCAAAATTTTTCTCATCCACTGTTATTGTTGCAGTACGTGATTTTCCATAATAGATGTCATTTAGTGGCTTCTCATTACTAAAATGCATCTTAACAATCGGCTTTGTAATATCTATTTTGTACACAGCCTCTGATATGTTCTCATTTCCTGCCTTATCGGATGTCTTTACCTGAACAATAACCTCATTACTTTCATTATTGGCAGCTTTAACAAGAATATCATTGCTGCTATATGACATATACTGATTCATTTGGTTCTTAGTAAGTTCACCCGTCTGATTATCAAACAGTACTGCTGATGCGGTATTTGTTCCATTACTCATTACAGAATATGAAACATTTCTGATACCTGATGCAAAATCTCCATTCACTTCTGTTACAAATACCGAAATTGGAATATTCGTATTATAAAAGCCATACTTATTTGGCATCGGTGCAACTATATCTATTCCATCACCATCTGTACCACCTGGTCTCTGTCTGTCAATAACATATCCATTTGACCACGCCGAAGCTTTATTTCCTGCTCCGTCAATTGCCTCAATGTAGATAAAACCATTTGACTCCTGATTGATAACCAATGTATCTTCCGCTTCAAAAGAATGCTGATTCAAACCGCCTACTGCTGTACATAAGTCGGAGGCCAAGCGGTCTTAGGAAGACAAGGGTTAAGGGCAACTCCTTGGCTCACAGAACGACATGGCTACGATCCGACTTCCTCAATGTAGATAAAACCATTTGACTCCTGATTGATAACCAATGTATCTTCCGCTTCAAAAGAATGCTGATTCAAACCGCCTACTGCTGTACAT
>JAZQLB010000325.1:0-4511 GCA_045542475.1 Lachnospiraceae bacterium
TATGTTATAATTTGATATCTAAAAGAGGATACTTTTTGTATCAATGCGGGTGGCACCGCGGGTTAATTTATGTTTACTCGTCCCGGGAATATTTCTAATATTCCCGGGACTTATTATTTTATTTTTTATAGGAGGTTTTATTATGTATAGAACACTATTCTGTAACGACATACGTGATGAACATGTGGGCAGTACAGTTTCTCTTGCAGGCTGGGTAGATGTTGTCCGTGATCACGGTGGAGTTATCTTCATTGATTTGCGTGATTATACAGGTGTAACGCAGGTCGTTGTCCATGATGAGGAATTGCTTAAAAATGTAAACCGTGAAACAGTTATTTCTGTTAGCGGTGTTGTAAATAAACGTGATGAAGAAACGGTTAATCCAAAGATTGAAACTGGTTATGTTGAACTTGTTGCTGACACACTTCAGGTACTCGGCAAGAGCAATAACATGTTACCTTTCGAAGTTAGAGCTTCTCACTTGAGTAAGGATGAGCTTCGTCTCAAATACCGTTATCTTGACCTTCGTAATCCTAAGAATCATGATAACATTGTTATGAGATCTAAAATAATTCGTCATATGCGTAATAAGATGGAGTCACTTGGCTTCCTTGATATGCAGACTCCGATTCTTACAGCGTCCTCACCAGAGGGTGCAAGAGATTTCTTAGTGCCTAGTCGTAAGCATCCGGGTAAATTCTATGCATTGCCTCAGGCACCACAGCAGTTCAAACAGCTTCTTATGGTGTCTGGATTTGACAGATATTTCCAGGTAGCACCTTGTTTCAGAGATGAGGATGCGAGAGCAGACCGTTCACCTGGTGAGTTCTATCAGCTTGATTTTGAGATGGCTTTCGCAACTCAGGAAGAGGTTCTTGATGTTTGTGAGGATGTAATCTACGATACATTTAAAACATTTACAGAGAAGAAGGTTACTCCAAAGCCTTTTAATCGTATCACATATGCTGATGCAATGATGAAATATGGTTCAGATAAGCCGGACCTTAGAAACCCACTTATTATCTGTGACCTTACTGATTTTTTCGCAGATGTAGACTTCCCTGCATTTAAGGGTAAGCCGGTTAGAGGTATCGTGGCTAACTGTCAGGGTAAATCTAAGAAGTTCTTCGAGGATTCCTTAAAGTTTGCTACATCACCAGAGGTAGGACTTGGCGGTCTTGGATATATTACACTTAAAGAGGGTGTATTTGCAGGTCCTATTGCTAAGTTTTTATCTGATGCTAAAAAGGCAGAGATTATAGAGATAACAGGTGTTAAGGAAGGCGAAACACTTTTCTTTATCTGTGACGACAAGAAGAGCGATACTGAGAAGAAAGCAGGTCACATCCGTTCATGGCTCGCAAGAAAAGAGCAGCTTGATTTAATTCGTGATGACGCATTTGAGTTCTGTTTTATAGTTGACTTCCCTATGTATGAGATTGATGAGGAGACAGGTGATACAATATTCACTCACAACCCATTCTCAATGCCACAGGGTGGAATGGATGCACTTTTAGGAGACGACCCAACAGAGATTTTAGCATATCAGTATGACCTTGTATGTAATGGTATTGAGCTTGCATCAGGTGCGGTTCGTAACCATGATATTGATATAATGAAGAAGGCATTTGAAATTGCCGGATATACAGAGGATGAGTTAAAGAGCAGATTTAATGCACTTTATACTGCATTCCAGTATGGTGCACCACCACATGCCGGTATGGCTCCTGGTATTGACCGTACAGTTATGCTTCTTACAGACGAAGAGAAGATTATGGAGGTTATTGCATTCCCACTTAATGGTAATGCTCAGGATTTATTACTTGGTGCTCCAAGTGAGGTTACAGCTCAGCAACTTGAGGATGTACATCTTCTCGGAAATAATAATGCACTTGTGGCGAGAGGTCTTACAACAGGAAGTAAGCAGCGTGGTGAAAAACGTTCAACTTTCTCAAATGACCAGCAACTTAATCAGTTATCTTTAACTGAAAAAGAAGAAAATGATATGCAGGACATTTTCAAGATGATGAAGGAGCATGAGGATGCCCTTAAGAACATTGATACTGAAAATGTTGAAGAGATGATATATGTCATGCCGATGACCAACGTTCTTCGTGAGGATGAAAGAAACCAGAAGTTTGCAAAGGAAGACTTATTAAAGGGTGCTCCAGAGCGTAGTGAAGACAGTTGGCAGGTGCCACGACTTGTAAAGTGAGGTGCGTAAGATGAATAATTATTCAATAAAAATAGCTGACAACGGAAATATAGCAGTTGATGATACTATTCTTGTAAAGGATTTTCAGTCTGCTGCAGGTTCTCATATATTAGAGGGCTTTAAGCCACTGTTTAGTGCTGAGGCAGTTACACGTCTTGAAAAGGCAGGATATGTTGTTTCTGGTAAAACACATGTAGGTGAGTTTGGTCTTGACCTTGTAGGTGAATTTTCTTACTACGCTGATAAGGCAGAGGAACTTAAAGGTGCTGCTGCAGAATTAATAGCAAAGGGTGAAGTAAAAGCTGCTCTTGGTGTTGATATGAATGGAGCTACACGTCGTAGTGCAGCTCTTTCAGGAGTAGATTTCCTTAAGCCTACTTATGGTACAGTTTCACGTTACGGTATTATCTCATGTGCTTCATCAGGAGAGCAGATGGGTGTTTACGCCGGTGACGTAGATGGAATAAAAGAGGTTATGGATGTTATTGCCGGACATGATGAAAAAGACGGAACAAGCCTTAAGGAAGAGAAATACAACTACAGCACAGATGAAACTGTAAATGGAAAAAAGGTATGTGTAGTTAAGGAATTACTTGATAAGGCTGACGAGGATGTTAAAAAGGATGTTCTTGCTTATGCGGATAAGCTTCGCGCAGCAGGTGTTACTGTAGAAGAAGTTTCACTTGATTTCTTTGATGTGGCAAACACTACATGGCAGATACTTATGACAGCAGAAACTTGTAACAACGTTTCTCGTTATGATGGTGTTAAGTTTGGCTTCCGTGCCGAGAATTATAAGAACATCGACGAGTTATATGTAAATACAAGAACTGAGGGATTTAACTTCCTTACAAAAGCAACTATCTTATATGGTTCAGATGTATTATCAAAGAATCGATATGATGATTGTTATGGCAAGTCGCTCAAGGTTAGACGTGTTGTTGCAGATAAGTTTGCACAGCTTATGGATAAATATGATGCGGTTCTTACTCCTGTATGCAGTCAAAAATCATATGCTGCATATGAGATAGAGGAAGCCTTCAAGAAGGTTTTTGATGAGAGTGTATTTACTGCAGTTGCTAACCTTATAGGTGTTCCTGCACTTGTAAGCGGCGGTGTTCAGCTTATGGGTAAAGCTTTTTCTGAGAGCACATTACTTAGTTTGGCAAAAAGTATTGAAAAGGGAGGGAACTAATTATGAAATATGAACTTGTCATCGGACTTGAGACACATGTAGAGCTTAGTACCGAGTCTAAGATATTCTGTTCCTGTGGTGGACATTCCGCTGCTAAGGAACCAAATGATTGTGTATGCCCTGCCTGCTCAGGTATGCCGGGTATGCTTCCGGTAATGAACAAAAAGGTAGTTGAGCTTGCAGTTACAGCAGGTCTTATGCTTAACTGTGAGATTAGCAGATATACAACATTTGATAAGAAGAATTATTACTATCCAGACCTTCCTTGTGCTTATCAAATAACACAGCTTAATCATCCGATATGTACAAACGGTCTCGTATCACTTAAAACTTCTGAGGGTACAAGAGATATCCGTATCAAGCAGATACATATGGAGGAGGATGCAGGTAAGCTTGTTCATGTTGGAAAAGCTGCTTTGGTTGATTTCAACCGTACCAGCGTGCCTCTTATTGAGATAGTTACACAGCCTGACTTCAGAAGTGCAGAAGAGGTTTTAGTGTATCTTAACAAGCTTAAGACAATGTTCCGTTCAGGTGGAATATCTGAATGTGAAGAAGGTGCAATGCGTTGCGACGTTAATATTTCTGTCAGACGAGAAGGCAGTGAAGAATTCGGTGTTCGTACAGAGATTAAGAACATGGCTTCATTTGAGGCTATTGAGCGTGCAATCCGTTATGAGTCACAGCGTCATATGGATGCAATCGAATTTGAGACAGAGGAGCTTGTTCAGGAGACTAGACGTTTCGATGACGTAAGCGGAAAGACATTTGCTATGCGTAACAAGGAAACAGAAGCAGATTATCGCTATTTTCCTGATGCGAACCTGATGCCCATTATCATTGATGATGAATGGCTTGAGAAGATTAAGGCTGCTAAACCAGTTGAGATAGATGAGAAGGCTGAATACTACAGAGAAGCAGGAATTTCCGAGAAGGAAATTGACATGCTTATTCACAACCACAATGTCAGCAAGCTTCTTGATGATGTTGTTGCAATGGGATGTGATGCTAAGAATGTTGCAGGCTGGATTCTTACAGATTGCGTAGGTATTCTTCGTAAGAATGGTAAGCTTCTTGGCGACCTTGAGATTACAGCAGATG
>JAZQLB010000326.1:0-1961 GCA_045542475.1 Lachnospiraceae bacterium
ATAGGAATGTTTTTTATAAAAGGAATTATTGTAATATGCAATAGTTCCTTTTTGTGTTATACTTAGAATTGTCTGAAACAATAGTAATATAATCAGTAAGCTTTAAGGAGGCTCTAATGAAAAAGAATTCACTAACCCTAAGAATATCCATAGCACTTAATTTTTTACTGATTATTTTCATAATTACTGCCTGCCTATGGCAGTATAAGTCTCATAATGCTTCTGTCCCAATTGATAAAATAACCAAGGAGGATTTGGAGAATCCTATAAGCAGGTATTACAAAGCCTTGGATTACGATGGCAGGATATACACCTCTGTATTATTAGAGAATAATTATAATGTAACCGCAGATTATCAGAATTCATTAGGCAAGGAGTTAGGAACCGTCATTAAGACCGATGATTGCTGGATGCTTGGTGACATGGAAGAAGGTGTTCAATGGGGAACACTGTACCAACTAAAGGGCTATGATGATGAGTATCGTTTAGCTATAGTACAGGGGGGAGATTACGGTAGTTTTATAGTTCTTGATTGCATTAATGGTGTTACACTTAATACGGGTAAGGATATTTTTGTAAGCAGAATGGGACTTGATAAATACGTCAGCTATTATGCCAAGGCATTTGAGAATGATGAAGAGGAATTGTCTTCGTTAATGTCTGCATTAACTGATTCTGTAATCTCCGTAACAGATGCAGGATATAGAGGAAGCATTAATGAAGAGTACATGGATGATTTCTTAAATGAATTATATAATGCGCCTGTGCTTACGCTTAACGATGCCATCAGGGCTGCAACTAAAGACTGCCGTTTTTATAAGCTGGTATTTACAAATGAATACGGTATAAATGATGAAATAACCATATATGAAAGCGGTTATGCCAAGTACGAGAATGCTTTTGATGCGCTGTATTTTGATGTGGCTGATACGGCAAGAATATTGTTTTTGTATTTTGATTCGGGTCTGACATTTACAAAGGATGAGCTTATTCCTACGGATGTTGTAAGTGAGACAACTGCACTTATAAGTATTAAAAGGGTAGAGAATTTTGTATCATCGGCAAGCTATGGAATTCGCCTGTATTATAATGGCGGCTTATATGGATTGGAGAATGTTGAACGCTATAATATTTATGACATTTACGAGGAAAATATTATAGATGAAGAATTAGGAAAGATATATGGACATAAGGACGGAGCGTGGTCTATGAAGGCAGATGAGCTTCCGGGAGTGCATATAACCGGAACTCTATATAAGGTGCGTGGCTATAGCACCGCTGAAAAAGTGGCCATTATCTATGAAACAAAGCAAGGAATGATGCTTTATATACTTGACAGACAATAATATAGGATGACATGGACTTTGCCTTGATATGGGTGAAGTCTTTTTCATTGCAGTCAGGCTTTTGGCAAATGTCAACAGGTACATAAGCACTATTGTATTAACAGCATTTTAGGATAATATTAGTAATATGTTTAAAATGTCTATGTTTATTTACAAGGCTATATGTGATAGCACTTAGTGTTTATAAAAAAGGAGAGGAATATGAAAAAGAGATTATTACTATTAACAATTATGTGTATATCAGTATTTCTTAGTGCATGTAATACAACTAAAAAGAAGAGCAAGGCGGTTGATCTTGAGATGGAAAGAGTAACCATAGCAAGTGGTCTTGAGAAGCCGACACAGGAGGCACCACCATCAAGCATGCTTAATACCACCTCCACTCCTAAAACCGATGAAGAGATTGTATCAGAGGTACAGTCACAGATGGAATCAATACAGGAAAGTCTTGAGGCTGAGAAAGAATCAATAACTGAATTGCGTACTAAAGAAAGTGATGAGACTCCCGAGACTGAGACACAACAGGAGGAGACTACATTAGCAATCGTATTTCCTGAGATAGAGCAGGGAATATATTTTTATAATGGTTCGCCTGAGTATTATGTTGGTGAATAC
>JAZQLB010000327.1:0-5831 GCA_045542475.1 Lachnospiraceae bacterium
AACAGTTAAAAATGTTCAAACAGTTGCAAACAATGCAACAAATTCAATTGTTCAAAATAACAGAATTAACACAATAGATGCAATTAACACAACACAAACAATAATCGCAGGAGAAGCAACAAAAACTCCTGAAACTGAAAAAAACAAGCCGAATATTTGGCAGAATAAGTCGCTTTTTGAAGGAAAGCCTTCAATTGCTGTAAAACAACAGACAATTGCACCAAATACGCAATCAGAGGTAAAAGGTGCAGTTAAAGAAAATAAACTTCCAGAGCCTTTTGAACTTAACAGAATGGCTGCAACAGAGGTGTTAAAGGAAGAGCCTGCACCATATAAGGCACCTGTGCAGATGTCATTATTTGGAGAGGCGGAGGAAAAGAAGCTTTTACAGGAAGAAAATCTGGTTAAGCATAAGATTATCGGACAGCTTTTTGATACCTACTGGCTTGTGGAATTTGAGGAAAAGCTGTACATAATAGACCAGCATGCAGCGCATGAAAAGGTTCTATATGAGAAATTTGTTAAGCGGGCTAAGGATAATACTATTGAGTCCCAACAGCTTATGCCACCGGAAATTATAACATTAACCCTTGCAGCAGGTCAGGTTCTTAAGGATAATCTAAAAACTATAGAGTCCATGGGCTTTGAGATAGAGAGCTTTGGCGGTAATGAATATGCCATAAGAGCGGTACCAGTTGATTTGTATGGCTCATCTGGCAAGGATATGGTACTTGAAATAATTGATGATTTTATGGTTAATCCGGGCAAGCTAAGCCTTGAGACTATCAAGGACAGAATAGCCACAATGGCATGTAAAGCGGCAGTTAAGGGGAATAACCGTTTACAGGAGGCAGAGGTAAGGGAACTGATAAAGGAGTTGTTAACCCTTGAAAATCCATATAATTGCCCTCACGGCAGACCAACCATGATATCTATGTCAAAGTATGAACTGGAGAAAAAGTTCAAGCGAATTATATAAAAAACAGTCACCACACATTACACATTTTAGGAGGAAAAATGTCAAAACCACCATTAATAGTTTTAACAGGACCGACAGCCGTTGGAAAAACTGATCTTTCCATAAGACTTGCCAAGGCAGTAAACGGCGAGATAATCAGTGCTGATTCCATGCAGGTCTATAAAAAAATGAATATTGGTACTGCTAAGATTATGCCGGAAGAGATGGATGGAGTTAAGCATTATCTTATTGATGTGTTAGAGCCGAGTGAGGCTTTTAATGTGTATACCTTTAAGGTGATGGCGGATGCGGCAATTAAGGAAATCTATGCCAAGGGGAAGGTTCCGGTTATTGTAGGAGGAACTGGCTTTTATATTCAGGCAGTCTTATATGATATTGATTTTTCGGATAATAATGCAGATACATCAATCAGGGATGAGCTTAACAGAATATATGAGGAAAAAGGAGCTTCTTATCTTCATAATATGCTTCGTGAGGTGGATGAAAAGGCTGCCGATGAGATTCACGAGAATAATGTTAAGCGTGTAATCCGTGCCATTGAGTTTTACAGACAGACAGGCACTAGAATATCGGAGCATAATGAAAAACAGAGGGAGAATGAATCACCTTACAATTTTGCTTATTTTGTGCTTAATGATGACCGTCAGCTTCTTTATGACAGAATTGATAAGAGAATTGATAAGATGCTTGAGGCAGGTTTAGTGGATGAGGTTAAGTCACTTATGGCAGAGGGGCTTGACAGAAGCCTTGTTTCCATGCAGGGGCTGGGCTATAAGGAGATTATTGACTATCTGAACGGTGATATTACATTGGAGCAGGCGGTATATATTTTAAAGAGAGATACCAGACATTTTGCCAAGCGCCAGCTTACATGGTTTAGAAGAGAAAGGTCAGTAACCTTTGTCAATATTAATGAGCTAGGAAGCAGGGAAGCGGCATTTGATTATATGATAAATAAATTAAAGGAACAGGAAATAATATGAGTTTAACACAGGATATTTATAATATGTATCAGACAATGGGAATCTGTAAGGAAGTTCTAGACTTCGGAATGAAAATCGAGGAGAAGCTTTCTGAGAGATTTGAAAAAATAGATAAGATTGCGGAGTATAACCAGCTTAAGGTGCTTCATGCCATGCAGAAGAATCAGGTAAGTGATGTACACTTTGCATCAAGCACAGGCTATGGTTATACGGATATCGGAAGAGACACCTTAGAGCAGGTGTATGCTGATGTATTCCATACGGAGACTGCACTTGTACGTCCTCAGATTACCTGTGGAACACATGCGCTTACAATTGCGCTGGCGGGTAATTTAAGACCGGGAGATGAGGTTCTTTCCCCGGTTGGTAAGCCATATGATACCTTACAGGGAATTATCGGAATGAGAGAGTGTCCGGGTTCTTTTGCGGAGTATGGAATCACCTATGCACAGGTGGATTTACTTCCTAATGGAGATTTTGATTTTGAAGGAATTAAAAAGGCAATTAATGAGCGTACCAAGCTTATTACAATACAGCGTTCAAAGGGCTATGACAGCCGTCCGACACTTTCGGTTGAGAAAATTGGCGAGCTTATAGCCTTTGTAAAGGGGGTTAAGCCGGAGGTTATCTGTATGGTAGATAACTGCTATGGTGAATTTGTTGAGACTATAGAGCCTTCGGATGTGGGAGCTGACATGGTGGTTGGTTCACTTATTAAGAATCCGGGCGGTGGTCTGGCTCCAATCGGAGGTTATGTGGCAGGTAAGGCTTGCTACGTTGACCAAGCTGCATACAGACTTACGGCACCAGGACTTGGTAAGGAGCTTGGAGCTACACTTGGGGTTAATCAGGCTTTATATCAGGGCTTTTTCCTTGCACCAACAGTTACGGCAGGTGCACTAAAGGGTGCAATATATGCAGCCAATATATATGAGAAGCTTGGCTATAAGGTAATTCCAAACGGCAGCGAGGAACGATATGACATTATTCAGGCAGTTGAAATGGGCACACCTGAGGGTCTTATTGCTTTCTGTGAGGGTATTCAGGCTGGCGCACCTGTTGACAGTCATGTTACGCCGGAGCCATGGGAAATGCCGGGCTATGATGCAGAAGTAATTATGGCGGCAGGAGCTTTTGTATCCGGTTCATCTATTGAGCTTAGTGCGGATGGTCCTCTTCGCGAGCCTTATACAGTATTCTTCCAGGGGGGACTGACATGGAATCATGCCCGCTTTGGAATATTAAAAAGCTTACAGCAGTTATGCGATAAAGGAATTGTAAAAATTACCGATTTGTGTTAAAATAAATATTTCAGGGGATGTCATTTTTGCCAACAGGAAATGAGGCGGAAATGAAAAACGAAATAACGAATACCATTATGCTTCCTTACGAAAAATATGAAGCATATGGTGTTGAAAGTCTTACAGATGAAGAACTTCTTGCGATTATCATCAGAAGCGGAACCAGCCGTTCTAATTGTATGGAGACAGCAGCAGGTATAATACGAAGCTCAGGCGGCGAAGGCATTCTAGGGTTACAGAAGCTTAGTGTTAAGGAGCTGTGTGCAATTGAATGCATTGGTAAGGTGAAAGCGATACAGCTTAAGTCAGTATGTGAGTTATCAAGAAGGATGGTCAGACAGAGCTACCGAAAACGTATTCAGTTTACGGATGCGGAGGGTGTGGCAGCCTATTGTATGGAGGATATGAGACATTTACAGCAGGAGCAGTTCAGGGCTCTTTTGCTGGATAATAAAAACAGGCTGCTCCATGAAAAAGTATTAAGTCTAGGAACAATTAATTCAACTATTTTTGCGCCAAGGGAATTGTGCAGGGAGGCACTTATTCATGATGCAGCATGTGTGATTGTAATACATAATCATCCTAGCGGAGACCCGGCACCCAGTACAGATGATATTAGTGCGACCAAAAGAATTAAGCTGGCAGTTGAATTAATAGGTCTTTATTTGATTGACCACATAATTATTGGTGATAATAAGTATATAAGCATGAAAGAGCAGAACATAATATAGAGGATGAATGGAGGATAATATGGCACGTAATATTTTCGGCCTTGATATAGGTACAAGTAATATAAAAATTTATAGCAGTGATAAGGACTATATTCTTAATGAGAAGAATATAATAGCTATAGCAAACAAAAAAGAGATTTTTGCATTTGGTGACGAGGCATTTGAGATGCATGAAAAGGCACCTGAATACATTAATGTAACCTTCCCGGTAAAATATGGTGTTATTGCAGATTTTGCCAATATGCAGGTTCTTATTTCGGAATTTATCAAGCTTATGAGTAAGGGCAAAAAAATAACACCTGCCGATTTTTATGTGGCAGTACCAACAGATATTACCGAGGTTGAGAAGAGAGCTTTTTATGAGCTGATTAAGGATTCCAAGCTTAAAGCAAAAAAGGTAATGGTTATAAATAAGCCGGTTGCAGATGCAATTGGTTCAGGTGTTGATGTTAATGGTGCAAGAGGTATTATGGTTGTTAATATCGGTGCAGATACAACTGAGATTTCAGTTTTAAGTCTTGGTGGTATTGTTCTTAGCCGTTCAGTTAAATTTGGTGGTAATAAGCTGGATGAACAGATTATTTCTGCAGTAAGAAAGAAATATAATCTTGTTATCGGAGCAAAGACTGCTGAATATATTAAAGTCAATTTAGGCAGTGCATTACCTATGGAGGAGCGCTTTGTAGAGGTATATGGAAGAAATCTTGTTACGGGACTTCCTAATCTGTGTGCGATTTCATCAACGGTTGTGTATGATTGTCTTGTAGATTTTATTCATTCTATTGTGGATTCAATTAAAATGATATTAGAGCGTACACCACCAGAGCTTGCTTCGGATATTATTGATACAGGAATTCATCTTACAGGTGGTTCATCAGGAATTCTGCATCTGGCAGACCTTATCAATAATGAAACTGAATTGAATGTAAATATTTCCGAAAATCCATCAGAGAGTGTTGTTCGGGGAATTAAGGCAATTATAGAAGAGCCTTCTTATACAGATATTGCATACATTCCAAAGGAAAAGATATATGAATAAAAAGCCTAAATTTGAAATTTCATCAAAGTTTCTGCTTACAGCACTGACAATTTTTTGTGCAGTGCTTATTTGCGTTTCTTTCTTTACGGATAAGCTTACGGCTCCGGTTCAGAATCTTATTTCCTATGTGACAGTTCCTTTGCAAAAGGGAATTAACGGTATGGGATTATGGCTTACTGACAGAGCTGATAATCTGGCAACAATTGAAGAATTGCGTGCAGAAAATGAAGCTCTTAGGGCAGAGCTTGCAGAGCTTACAGAAAAGAATCTGGTTTTAATTCAGGAGCAGATTGAGCTTAATAATCTAAGAGATTTGTATGAGTTAGATGAAAAGCTTCCTGACTACAATAAGGTAGCCGCAAGAGTTATTGCCAAAAGCTCCTCTAACTGGTTCTCAACCTTTACCATAGATAAGGGAAGTAAGGACGGTATAATGGTGGATATGAATGTAATCTGTGGTAACGGACTTGTTGGTATAGTGGTAGAGGTTTCGGATAATTCGGCTATCGTAAGAAGTATTATTGATGATAACAGTAATGTAACGGGCATGCTTTTAACAACCTCTGATACCTGTAATGTACGCGGGGACTTAGAGCTTATGGATGAGGGCTTGATTTATCTTGAATATTTTAATACCGGTGTTAATGTTATGGATGGAGAGATGATAGTTACATCCAATATAAGTGACAAATATCTTGAAGGAATATTAATTGGTTATGCCAAAAATGTAACAGAGGATGCAAACAGCCTGACCCAGTCAGGATATATTATTCCTGCGGTTGATTTTGAGCATATGAC
>JAZQLB010000328.1:0-7834 GCA_045542475.1 Lachnospiraceae bacterium
GTGTGAGATGAATACTAAGAAAAAAGATAAATCAAAACTTATATTACATGAAAAAAATATGTATAAGGCATTCCTTATTTTGGCTTTGCCGGTTATGGGAGCTAATTTTTTAAAGGCATTACATGATATGGTGGATACCTATTTTGTGGGACAGATGCCGGATTCTGTATCAGCACAGGCAGGAATGAGTATATCCTGGCCGTTATTAAATATTCTTCTTTGCTTTAATGCAGGGCTGGCTGTTGCGGGAGTGGCTGTTATAAGCCAGTTTGTAGGCTCCGGTGACCGGGAAAAGGCAAGAAAATATGCAGGCTTATTGTTTTCATCATCCCTTTTTATGGGTGTGATTATAAATGGACTTTTGTTTATTCTGGCACCCATTGTCATGAAGCTTATGGGGGCAGAGGGCGAGGTATTAAATTGTGCGGTTGCATATTTAAGAATCCGCGCCTTTGAGATGGTTTTTGTATTTTTATTTACGGCATTCCAGTCCATAAGGCAGGCTCAGGGAGACACTGTCACACCGGTTATTTTGTCAGTTATAAGTGTTGTAATTAATATAATTTTTACAGGAATATTCATAAGGATATTCGGGCTTGGAGTAAAGGGAGCAGCGTATGCGACAGTGCTTGGACAGGCAGTAATAGCACCTGTTATTATATGGCAGCTTTTTAAGTCGGATTCAATGCTGAAATTAGACAGAGAATGCATAAAGCTTGAAAAGCGTGGACTTAATAAGCTTATTAAGATTGCAACTCCATCAGCCGGCAGTCAGGCATTGTCATCCTTTGGTTTTTTAATACTGCAGGCAGTTATTTTGGATTATGGTTCAGAGGTATCGGCAGCATTTAGTATTGGTAACAAGGTATCCAATATGCTTTTGATTGTAGTAATGGCACTTGGTACCGTGCTTGCTGCCTTTGTAGGACAGAATATCGGAGCGAGAAATAAGGAGCGTGCCAGAAAATCCTATGCAGTAAGCAGGAATATTGCAGTGCTCATTACAATTATTGGAATAGGAATTATTTTTCCTATAAGAAGGTATGCAGTAGAGCTTCTGTCAAATGATTCTGATACAATTACAGTAGCCATGGAGTATATGTTCTGGGTTCTTATAACACAGCCTATGATGGCATTATTCCAGAATTATATCGGGGTATTTAATGGTTCCGGTAATACAAGGCTGTCCTTTATAATGTCATCAGTAAGATTATGGGGAATGCGGCTTCCAATGATTCTTATTTTTAAGAATTTAACTGATTTTGGGCGGAATGGAATATGGTATGCCATGGTTATAAGCAATATTATGATTGTAGTTTTAGGTCATTTCCTTTTAAAGAAGGTAGACTATGAACCAAAGCTGAAATAGAGGTGAAGCATTTTGATATATACATTAACGCTTAATCCTTCATTGGATTATATTGTAGAGGTGGAAGATTTTGAATTGGGAAAAACCAACAGAACCAGCTCAGAGAAACTGATTTTTGGTGGAAAGGGTATAAATGTTTCCAAGGTTCTTGGGAATCTTGGGGTAGATAATATTGCGTTAGGGTTTGCTGCAGGCTTCACGGGAGAAGTGTTGCTTGAAAAAATGAAGGAAGCCGGAATTAAAAGCGATTTTATTGTACTTAATGATGGAATGACCAGAATTAATGTTAAATTAAAAAATTATGATGGAACTGAGATTAATGCAGCAGGTCCCGTAATTGATGAAGCAGCGATTGAACAATTATATAACATGTTGGATGAGCTGTTGGAAGATAAGGATATTCTGGTGCTTGCAGGAAGCATTCCAAAAGGAGTAACTGCTTCCTTATATGCAGATATAATGGAGCATTTTACAGAGCGTAATATACGTTTTGTAGTAGATACTACGGGAAACAGTCTGTTTGAATGTCTGAAGTATAAGCCATTTCTAATAAAACCAAATCATCATGAGTTGGGAGAATTATTCGGAGTAGAGCTGTCAGATAAAAAAGAAATAGCCTTATACGCTAAAAAGCTGCATACAATGGGGGCACTTAATGTACTAATATCCATGTCGAAGGATGGTGCATTGTTGGTGGATGTAGCAGGAGCGGTACATGAAGTGAATGCACCATCAGGAAAGGTTATTAATGCTGTAGGTGCGGGAGATTCAATGGTTGCAGGTTTTATAACAGGCTATATGAAAAATAATACTTATTCAGAGGCAGTACGATATGGTGTTGCTGCCGGAAGTGCGAGTGCTTTTTCAGAGAAGCTGGCAACGAGGGAAGAGATTATGGAGCTTATAAAAGAGCTTTAGCGGTTATACGTTAATAGGGTGGTTTTGTTGACAAAATATTAAGAAAACAGTATACTATTATATGATAGTTAAGTGTATTTACTGACTATTGCATCTATTGTAAGATGGGAGGAATGAAAATGAGAAAGAATGGGAGAAACATATTGCTGTGTGCCATGATAGTTATAATAGCTATAGGTCTGACAGCATGTAAGAAGGAAGCACCTGTTGAAATAGACAGAACCTTCGAATACACAACAGAAGCCCCTGTTGAAACTACAACTCAAAAGGAGACTGAGACAACAGAACCAATTACAGAAGAGACTCCTGAGCAGTCAAGTGAAGAGGAAACAACTACACAGGAGGAAACCACAACTAAGAAGGAAGAGGAAACAACTACCTTAACCGGAGCAGATGTATATTATTATGATAAAGATAGTATATTCAGTACTTTACCGGTATTTAAGGATGGAGCATTTAACGGATATTTTAATAAGAGCTTTATGGAGGGCTTGACCTTTTCCGGCGTAACACAGGAAGAGTATAATGCATATGTTGAGGCTGTTACAGCTACAGATACATATAGCCTTAACAGTAAGGAAAGTACTAGAGCCTATATTGCACACAAGGATGGAGAATGGTGTATTACCATTATTTTCTATGATGGAACAATGCTCGTGGAGGCTGGAAAGAATTACTGGGATATTCTTACATATGCAGAGAATGAAACAGTAGAGCCTACCAAGCCTGAGGAGATTACCGATTCAAGATATGACTATTTTGATAATAATGATATGGTATTTTCACATGTTCCATATTTTACTGAGGGAACCTTTACCGGATATTCGGCAGTAGACAGAGGTGGTGTATTAACCTTCACAGACGTAACACAGGATATGGTTGATGCATATGGAACAATTCTTGAGGGTAATGGCTTTATGATGGGAGGCGCGTTTGAGAATGTAATGTATTTCGTAACAAATGAGCACATTGTATCCTTAACCCTTGCCGGAACCACCCTTACCATGCAGGTAACTGCAAACTAAATTCGGTATAATATCAAGACTTCAAAGGAAGTTGCAAAAACAGAAATGATTTGCAGCTTCCTTTTTTAATTTTAGCTCAAAAAAATATATTTCACAAAAACAAAAAAATATATTGACACTTTTTCTTATTAATGTATAATATGCATTGTTGAGTTTAGTTTTGCTAAACTTTTTGTTTATTATAATGCATAAGTACCAGAAGGGAGGTATTCTCGTTGCAGATAGGTAATAAGATTAAGGAATTGCGTGTTCTAAAGGGGCTTACCCAGGAGGAACTGGCAGACAGAGCAGAGCTGTCCAAGGGGTTTATTTCCCAGCTTGAGCGTGATTTGACATCACCATCCATAGCCACATTAATTGATGTGCTGCAGTGTCTTGGAACAGACCTTAAGACCTTTTTTAATGATACTGAGGATGATCAGATAGTATTTAGAAAAGAGGATTATTTTGAGAAGACGGATGCAGAACTTAAGAATAAAATAGAGTGGATTATTCCTAATGCACAGAAGAATATCATGGAGCCTATTATGCTGACTCTTGAGGAGGGTGGTTCAACATATCCTGATAATCCCCATGAGGGAGAAGAGTTCGGATATATTTTATCAGGTGCTGTAACTGTACGAATCGGAAACAGAAGCTATAAGGCGAAGAAGGGAGAATCCTTTTATTTTGTCCCAAAATATAAGCATTATATCGAGTCAAAGAATGGAGCAACACTTATATGGGTTAGCTCCCCACCAAGCTTTTAGGAGGAATTGTTAAATGAACAATAAGATTATCGAATTAAAGGGTCTTACTAAAAACTTTGATGACCAGCAGGTACTTAAGGGCATTGATTTAAATATATATGAGAATGAGTTTCTTACATTACTTGGACCAAGTGGCTGCGGTAAGACAACGATTTTACGAGTTATTGCAGGCTTTGTGGAGCCAAGTAAGGGTGAGGTTTTATTTAATGGAATAGATATTTCAAAGGTTCCACCATATAAGAGAGAGATTAATACAGTATTCCAGAAGTATGCATTATTCCCATTCCTTAATGTGCGTGATAATGTGGCTTTCGGGCTTAATCTTAAGAAGGTGGATAAGTCAGTTATTGACCAGAAGGTCAGCAAGATGCTTAAGCTGGTAGGCTTAGAGGGTTTTGAGGACAGAGATGTTACTCTTTTATCAGGTGGACAGCAGCAGCGAGTTGCTATTGCCAGAGCCTTGGTAAACGAGCCTAAGGTTTTACTTCTTGATGAGCCGTTAGGTGCTCTTGATGCAAAGCTTCGTAAGGAGATGCAGACTGAGCTTAAGAAGATTCAAAAGGAGGTAGGTATTACCTTCGTATTCGTAACACACGACCAGGAGGAGGCACTTTCAATGTCTGATACCGTAGTTGTTATGAATAATGGTATCATTCAGCAGATTGGTTCGCCTGTAGATATATATAATGAGCCGGAGAACCGCTTTGTTGCTAACTTTATTGGTGAATCTAACATTATCGAGGGTAATATGATTCGTGACTGTCTGGTATGCTTTGACGGAATTGAGTTTACTTGTGTGGATAAGGGCTTTAAGGATAATGAAGAGGTTGAGGTTGTACTTCGACCTGAGGATATAGATATTGTTGCACCTGATATGAGTAAGCTGCAGGGTGTGGTTTCATCCATTGTATTTAAGGGTGTTCACTATGAGATTATGGTTAAGACACCACACCGTGATTATAAGATACACACAACTGATTTTCATGAAGTAGGCAAGGAAGTTGGTCTTAGATTTGAGGATGAAGACATTCATGTAATGTACAAAATGGAATACTAGGAGGTGCGGCGATGAAGCATTTTAAAAATCTTGTTAAGCCATATCTGATATGGTCTTCAATATTTATTGTTGTACCGCTTTTTCTGATTGTTTTGTACGCTGTTACCACAGGCGGTAACTCGCTTGTAAATATTCAGTTTACGGGAGACAGCTTTAAAAAGATTATTGAGCCGATATACCTTAATGTATTTCTTCGCTCCTTTAAACTGGGTGCTATAACAACAGTAATCTGTTTGCTTGTGGGGTATCTGCTTGCTTATTTTATAGCGCAGTTTAGTGAAAGGGCACAGAATATACTTATCCTTTTTGTTACTATTCCAATGTGGATAAATATGCTTCTTAGAACCTATGCGTGGATAAGTCTTTTATCGGATAATGGTATTATTAATTCATTTTTAAGCATGTTAGGTTTTGAACCACTTAACATGATGTACACTGATTTTTCGGTTATATTAGGTCTTACCTGTGATTTATTGCCTTTTATGGTTATTCCGATTCATACATCACTTGCTAAGATGGATAAGTCATTAATTGAGGCGGCATATGACCTTGGAGCTAATAAGTTTCAGACCTTCTGGAAGGTTATATTTAAGCTTTCCATTCCGGGAGTGCTTAACGGAACAATAATGGTATTCCTTTTATCGATATCTAGTTTCGTTATTCCAAAGCTTCTTGGCGGCGGTCAGTATGTGCTTATTGGTAACCTTATTGAAGAGCAGTTTATCGCTGTTGGTGACTGGAATTTTGGTAGTGCTATATCACTTCTGCTTGCAGCAGCCATCCTTATCATGATAAGACTCATGAAGAAGGTGGATACAGAAGAGAATGGAGGCGAATAGTATGAAGAAACGTAGAATTGGTTCCATTTTATATATTGCACTTTGCTTTGCATTTTTCTACATTCCTATTATTGTGACTATGGTGTTCTCCTTTAACTCATCCAAGTCACTTACCAAATTCTCAGGCTTCAGCTTCAGATGGTATAGTGCGCTTGTGTCAGACAGAGATATTGTGAGTGCAGTATGGGTATCCTTGTCCATAGCATTGTTATCGACTATTATTTCGACAATACTGGGAACAATCACAGCAATAGGCCTTTCTAAGAGCAGGAAGGTATTAAAGGAATGGATTTTAAATGTTAATAACATTCCAATGATGAATCCGGAAATTGTAACAGCCATAAGCCTTATGATTTTGTTTTCATCCCTTAAGATTGAAAGAGGCTATACAACAATGCTGTTAGCCCATATATGTATGTGTACGCCATATGTTATTACCAGCGTTTATCCAAAGGTAAGAGTGCTTGATAATAATCTTGCAAATGCAGCAATGGACCTGGGGGCAACACCGTTTCAGGCTCTTACTAAGGTTATTATACCGATGATAAAACCGGGAATATATGCTGGAATGCTTCTGGCATTTACAATGTCATTTGATGATTTTGTTGTTTCATATTTTGTTACAGGCAATGGCGTAGCAAATATTTCAATTTTAGTATATAACATGACAAAACGTACTAATCCGACAATTAATGCATTATCAACAATTGTTATTTTAGTAATTATCATTACTGTGCTGATTGTTAATTTAGCACCTATACTGGTAAAAAAGAAATCAAATACAAAAAAGGAGATTACCGAAAGAAATGAAAAAGAGATTAATTAGTGTTATTTTATGTGTTGTAATGTTAGCAGCAACCTTAACCGGTTGTGGTGGCTCAGATAAACCAACCTTAAGAATTTTTAATGCCGGAGAATATATTGATAAGACCTTACTTACTGATTTTGAGAAGGAGTTTAATTGTAAGGTTGTTTATGAAACCTTTGATTCTAATGAGTCAATGTATACAAAGGTTATGAGTGGAAGCCAGTATGATATTATTATTCCTTCTGACTACATGGTAGAAAGACTTATAAAGGAAGATTACTTACAGACAATAGATAAGAGTCTTATTCCTAATCTTGCACTTGTAGACTCTGACCTTTTAGGTAAGGATTATGATCCTGATAATTCATACTCTGTTCCATATTTCTGGGGGTCAGTAGGAATTATCTATGATACAACAGTAGTATCAGAGGAGGATGCACAGGCTGGCTGGGATTTACTTATGAATGAGAAGTATAAGGGTCAGTTATATATGTATGATTCTGAAAGAGATGCATTCATGATTGCACTTAAGGCATTAGGTTATTCAATGAATACAGATAATACAGCAGAGCTGGATGCGGCTTATGAGTGGCTTTGCAAGCAGAGAGATACAATGGAGCCTGTATATGTTGGTGATGAAGTAATCGATAACATGATTTCAGGTAATATGGCAATTGCTGTTGTGTATTCAGGTGATGCGGCATACATTATGTCAGAGAATGAGAATCTTGCATTTATAGAGCCTTCTCAGGGTACTAATATCTGGTATGACAGCATGCTTATCACAAAGAACTGTACACAGACGGAGCTTGCTCATCAGTTCATTAACTTTATGTTAGATGAGGAAAATGCATATGTTAATACACAGATGGTTGGATATACATCACCAGTAGTATCTGTATATGAGAAAATGAGAGATAATGATTATGCGGGTATCAGTGCATATACTCCAAGAGAAGGTTATGAGCTTGACGAGGTATTCGGATATCAGGAAACAACAGTAAAGCAGTATTGTGCAGACCTGTGGACAAAGGTAAAGGCACATTAAAAGTCGGATCGTAGCCATGTC